>JALSOY010000059.1 GCA_026986235.1 Caldifarciminota bacterium | reverse complement strand
ATTTTCGTCTCCGAGTACGATTTTTAGATCATCTGAAAATTCTGCCATAACCTGTCTGCATGCGCCGCAGGGGAGGATTTTCCCCCTGCTACTCGTTATGGCAATTGCCACAAAATCTCTGTATCCCTCTGAAACTGCCTTAAAGATTGCCACTCTCTCTGCACAGACAGTCAGTCCAAAGGATGCATTTTCAATGTTGACACCGGTGAAAATCTTACCATCTTTTGTCAGCACTGCAGCCCCCACCTTTAAACCAGAGTAGGGGGCATAGGCATTTTCCATTGCCATTCTCGCAACTTCAATCAGTTTACTGGCTTCTTCGGTATTCAAGGACAGACCACCTGTTCTCCCATTGTACGAGTTTAAGTATCTTACCGTTTTCCAGTTTAACCAAAAATTCCCTTCTTCTTTCACCATCTTCAAGCACAAGTCCGAGCGGTATAACTTCCTTTATCATGAATTCCTGTCCATTCAGGGTGATAAAACGGGGGATCTCGTCAGCTCTTGAGCCGGAATAGGCTTTAACCATCCTTCTTGTGTTTTGCGTACCATTCTTTAACATATTTAACGATTTCCTCTGTGGGAGTGCCCGGACCAAAGATTTTACCGACACCCATCTCCTCCAGTTTCCTGGCATCTTCTTCGGGTATAATGCCACCTCCAAAGAGGAGGACATCGTCGAGACCCTTCTCCTTCATAAGTTTCAGTACTTTGGGGAAGTAGGTCATGTGGGCACCGGAGAGAATGGAAAGGCCGATGACATCCACATCTTCCTGTAGGGCTGTTTCCACAATCATTTCAGCGGTCTGGTGGAGACCCGTGTAAATCACCTCCATACCGGCGTCACGGAGTGCCCTTGCGACCACCTTTGCCCCACGATCATGGCCATCAAGCCCGGGTTTGGCTATCAATACCTTGATTTTTTTCTCCATAGTCACCTCCCGAATCTTAAATTTAAAGACAAATTTTCCAAAAATCAACGGTCCGGGTTTTTAGAGCACCCTCCCTCTTGACATTAAAATTATGTGGGTTTAGTTTATTAATCGTATGAAAAGGCTGGTAGTGTTGATATTTATAGCATTTCCTCTTTTTGCCGGGCATCTCGTTTTAAACGAAGTGTCCATGGGATCCCTCCAGTGGGTTGAGATCTACAATCCCACCTCTTCAAACATAAGCCTTGAAGGCTGGAAGATAAGGAACAGGTCCGGCGAGGATGTTTTACACGGGACAGTTTCACCTCATTCTTACTTTTTAATCGTGAATTACAGAGACAACTTTCATGTCGTTTTCCCCAATGTTACGGCTCCTATCTTCGAGCCTGTTGATCATTCCATAGGATCGGGACTCAACAGGTCGGCTGATATGTTGCAGCTTGTTAATCCAGAGGGTGAGGTGGTGGATCAAATCAACTGGGGCACACCTGATCCGTCGTGGCGATACTATACCGTCTCTTTGTGGTATCCGGGAATACTTGTGAATTCTGAGCTTATTGCGCGAATACCCAACGGAAGGGACAGAGACTCTGCCACGGACTGGCGTGTACCGAGTAATCCCACTCCCGGGTCAGAAAATCCGGTCATGTCAGGTCTCGATTCCAGCTCCTGGGGGAAGATCAAGGCACTGTTTGGATCCTCTGGAGGTCGTTTTCTTTAGATGAAACTCCTCTGGGTTGACGACGAAATCGAAGGTTTTAAACCCCACCTGAAATTCCTCGAAAGAGAGGGGATCAAAGTTAAAACTGTTGACCATCCGGAAGATGCCCTGAAAATCCTCAGAAAAGAGACCTTTGACCTTATCCTGCTCGATTACAGGATGCCCGGCATGAACGGTCTTGAGACCCTGAAAAGAATCAAGAGGATCTCACCCAACATCCCGGTTGCACTCGTTTCCATGATCTCTGATAAGGATGTCATTGAAGAGACGATAGCAGAAGACATTTTCGATTACATCATCAAACCCATAAAACCCACCCAACTTCTCGCCCTCGTGAAAAGACTCGAGGCAGACAGATTGAAGGAAAAGCTTAAAGGTAAAAAGATGTCTGAGAGATACTCAGAGATCCTGACCTTACCCGAGAATTACGATGGATGGATTAAAAAAGGTGAACTTCTTTTACGCTGGAAGGCGGAAAATCCCGAGGACGAAATGCTCGTTGAAGAACTATCCGCACAAAATAACGCATTTGGCAGATGGATCCACGAAAATTATGCCGGCCTGTTTAATGAAGATTATTTGAGGAGCTATAACATCCTGGAGAAAGAGGTCTTCCCCCTCCTCAGGTCAGGTGAAAAGGTCGCATTCTTTGTTTTTGACAGCTTTAGATTTGACCAGTTTCTCCACCTTGTAAAAATGTTGCCCGGGAGTGTGAATGTGGAAATTGTTCCCTACATGGGGATACTTCCAACAGCGACTGTATTTGCAAGAAATGCCATATTCGCCGGGAAAACTCCAGACGAAATATATAAACTACATCCGGATTGGCTCAAAGACAACCGGCACGAGATGGAATTACTTAAAGAAAACCTGAATTACCATGGATTGAGAAACATCGAATTCGGTTTTCAGAAGATAAATTCTCAAGCCCAGTTAAGAAGCCTTTCTACAAAGGGCAGGCAGTTTGAGGTGTTTGTACTCAACTTTCTCGACCTGATAAGTCACCTCCGTCAGGAGGTGGAGGCACTTAAAGACATAGCAGGCGACGAGGCCTCTTTCATCCGGTGGTGTAACTTCATTCTGAAAGATGCGAAGATTGATGTCTTTATCCAGAATCTTATTAAGCAGGGATATACTGTTTTCTCAACGACGGATCATGGCTGGGTCGAGGTAAAACACCCTGTGATCATAATCGGTGGTGAAGACCTCACTCAGGGGCTGAGATTCAAATTTGGTGACTCCGCCAGGGTAAAAGATAAGGGTGCTTTCATGGTTTATAACCTATCTGAATGGAAACTCCCTTCGATCAGAACAAAATCCAGACTCGCCATAACCTACGAGTATCACTTTCTCGTTTACCCTTCCGACCCCAATGTGTATAAAAAAATCTACGAAGGAGGGATATTTCACGGGGGTATAACACTTGAGGAACTCATCCTGCCGGTTTTAAAATTGTCCTCATGAATATCATTTCCCGGGTACGAAGAAGAATTCTTCTTATCACACTGGTAGAGGCATCTTTACTTGTGGCAGGGATCATCTCCTTTTCTTTTCTTTTTCTACCGATTACAACAGCTGTTTTCCTGCTCTCACTTTTACTCTCCCCCCTCGTCTTTGTCGCATATTTTTTTAAAAAGTACTGGAAGTTTAGAAAAGATGTCACGATAGCCGAATTGGTCGAGAAAAATTATCCGGACTTCAAAAACAGGCTCATCACTCTGGTGAGCCTGGAATCAGAGGAGGGTTACTCCAGCTTCCTCGTGGAAAAACTCAAAAGGGAGACCGACGAACTCCTTAAAAATGTATCACCCTCCAGGGTTTACGGATTTGACCCCTTCGTCCTACACCTCTCCGTGGTTTCAATCATCTTATCTCTCATCCTTTTCCCCCTTTCACCGGAGAAGTACACCTGGAGTTTGATGAGATTAAGAGGTGATGTTCCTGAAATCGTGAAGTCAGGAGTTTTAAAACCTCCACACATAAAGGTGTTCAGCGACACAACCTTCAATATTTACCTGAAACCTGTAAATTTCCATCCTGATTCAGTTCCTTTACTCCTCATCTCCGGGGAGGATACCACCCTGACTTTTCCAGATACATCGTCTGACACACTGTGTGTTTATACATTCCGTGGACTGTTGCCCGGTAAGTACATCCTGACAGCAAAAGATTTCAGGGTAAATCCTGCTTACATAAAGGTCGTTGAAAAGCCCTTTATTGATTCAGTGATCGTTGTGGCAAGGATGCCTCGTTACCTGGGCTCGGAGGTTTATTCCACAAAGAATCCGGGATACCTCGCCTACCTCACAGGCACCCGTCTTTCCCTGTATGTTTTCTCGACCCTATCAGATTCCATCAAGTACGGGGAAAAGGTTACCACCGGTGGTTACGGAGAGTTTCATTTAACCGTGAAGGATACGCAGGACATTCAATTCACTTTATTTAAGAGCGGCCTCAAAGTAGTTTCTCCTTATAGAATTTCAGTCATACCCATAAGTGACAACCCTCCGGATGTAGAGATCCTCTTCCCTCAGGGTTATGTGGATTTACCGGAGGACATGAAAATTCCCCTCATTATCAGAAGTTACGACGACTTTGGACTCATGAAAACCGGAGTTCTGATTGTTTTTAACAATGTTAAAAAGGATTCCACGGTAAAAATATACCATGGTGAGTACGACGACACCCTTTCCCTTACTCTCGATCTATCAGGT
>JALSOY010000058.1 GCA_026986235.1 Caldifarciminota bacterium | reverse complement strand
ATCTCTTGTTGGGTGACGGCTCCACCCTTGCACCCTCCATCAGGTCTTCAAGTTTCTTGCCAGAGAGTTTTCCGTAGTCCGCTTTCTTCCTTACATCGAACCAGACATCGCCACCTGCTTCATAGGCATATCCCTTTTTGACGAGCACTTCAACGGATTCTATGATCTCCTGGATAAACTGAGTTGCCCGGGGATAATAGTCCGCTCTCATGATGTTGATCTCGTCTGTAACCCGGAAAAATTCCTCTATGTAGGTTTCGCCTATCTTTCGCCAGTCAATACCAAGATCGTGGGACTTTTTGATGATCTTGTCGTCTATGTCTGTAAAGTTCGTAACATAGGTGACCTCGTATCCTCTGTAAATAAGGTATCGCCTTACGATGTCGCCGGTGGTAAAGGTTCTAAGGTGCCCCAGATGAGGCCTGTCCTGAACGGTCATTCCACACATGTAGAAGCCAACTCTGTTGTCTCTTACCGGGACAAACTCATCCAGTTTTTTCGTAAGTGTATTGTAGATCCTCATAATCAACCTCAGCCGTTTTCAGAGCTCTTTTTCCCTTTTAAAATCTCTTCTATCTCGTGAAGCTGCTGATAGACAGTGGTGGAATGTCCGTCTATCTTTTCATTGATCTCTTTAAGAAGCTTCAGGATCTCAGATTTTTCAGAATCGTGCACCTGGGCCTTCAGTTTGACCACCTGCTTTTTTAACGAGTTCACAGACACATAGTTGACGAACATGATAAGCAGCATCCAGACGAGGGATATAAGGAGGATAACGGGCAGGATGACGATCTCATATTTTCCGAACACAAGGTTGATGTCAAATGGTGCCCTTGCATAATCAGGGTTGACAGCGAGGAAGACAACCGCTACAAGAAAATAAATACCGGTCAAAATTCCCTGTATTCTCATGTTCAGACCTCCTTGGTTTTGAAATATTTTGGGTTTTAAAGGGCAAACTTTCAAATACATTAAAGTTTGCTCAGTGAAAAAACAACCTTAAAAGATGTCGTCAGGAAGCTCTTCCCTTTCCGAGGTTTCTTCGTAGAGTGTTCCCTCAAAGGGAGTGTAGTTCTCAAATCTAAGCTGTTCTTTTATGAATACCAGTTTCACAGTGCCAATGGGGCCGTTTCTCTGCTTTCCGATGATGATTTCCGCAATTCTCTTTTCCTCCTCGGGTACTTCTTCCTGTCTCCTTGTGAGTTCGGGTCTATGGATGAAGAGTACAACATCGGCATCCTGTTCAATGGCACCTGATTCACGGAGGTCGGACAGCTGTGGTCTTTTGTCGTGTCTCTGCTCAACCGCTCTTGAAAGCTGGGAGAGTGCGAGTACTGTGATGTCCAGCTCTTTGGCAAGTGCCTTGAGTGACCTTGAAATTGCAGAAATCTCCTGTTGCCTGTTATCTACATCTCTGGGACCCTGTATGAGCTGGAGGTAGTCAATAACGATGAGCTTAACTCCTGCCTCTTTAACAATTCTTCTTGCCTTTGCCTTCAGCTCGAGAATGGGAATGGCGGCCGTATCGTCGATGTAAATGGGGGCCCTTGACAGCTTGTTGGCAGCTTCGGTAAGTTTTTTCGCATCGTCCCTATCGACATATCCCTTCCTTATCTTCTGGGCATCCACCCTTCCCTGCATACAGAGGAGTCTGAAGGCGAGTTGCTCCTTCGTCATTTCAAGACTGAAAATGGCTGTGGGAATTTTTTTCTCAATGGAAAGGTATCTCATAATGTTTAACGCAAAAGTGGTCTTACCCACGGAAGGTCTGGAAGCCAGAATCACCAGGTCTCCTGGCTGAAAGCCTGTCGTAAGGGCGTCAAGGTCTTTAAAGCCTGTGGGCAGACCGAGTATCACACCCTCGCCCGATTGCATGGTCTTTGCAATCTCGTCAAAGACACTGGTAATGAGATCACTGCTCTTGACCCATCCTGACTGCACCCTTCTTGTCCCGATTTCCAGAATTTTGTGCTCAGCAAAGTCGAGCAAGTCGTCGGCTGACTGGCTCTCTGAGTAGGCCTGCATCAGTATTGAATTCGCCACCTGAATGACCTTTCTGTATATGGATTTTTCAAGTACGATGCTGGCATGGTCCGTTACCAGCTCAGGTGTTATCACTGCCTCGACGAGTGTACTCAGATACTCAGGACCCCCTATTTCTCCCAATTTTTTATCCTTTTCAAGTTTGTCCTTTACTGAAAGGATGTCAACAGAGGATTTTTCCTCAAAAAGGTCCACAATCGCTCTGAAAATGATTCTGTGCGCCTTGATGTAGAAGTCCTCTTCACGAAGGATCTCTATTGCCTTGAGGAGGGCGGACTCATCGAGCATCATGGAACCGAGTACGCTCATTTCTGCCTCTACCGAGTGAGGTGCTCGCTTCTCTGTTAAAACCCTCGTTTCTTCTGCCAACTTTACCTGAACCTCCTTGTTACGAGTACGAGTTTATTTATTACCTTCGTCTTGCCTTTGTATGTACTCCTGAGTTGAATGATATACATTCCTAATTTAACCTGCACACCATATTCGTCAAGCGTATCCCATGTGATTATCAGGGGACCAGTGTGCCTCCTTGTAAGTGTTTTTACTTTCCTGCCCTCAAGGTCGTAAACCACGAGGGTATTTTCAGCAGTTGATGGACTCCTTACTTCAATTCTGAATGTGGTTCCGTCCTCCTTGACCACCACACTCCTGTCGAGTAAGAGTTCAACCTCCTCCTGAACCACCCCCTGGAGGACTTCAATGTCTCCGCTTCTGACAGGCATGATCTGGTAGCCGGAAGTGTATGGCTCTGTTGGATCATACTGAGAAACGATACCTTTTATCCTTAAAACCTGACCCTTTCTTATGGATCCGGCGTCAATCCCGGTGGCGTCAACTACGCGTACATCAATGGGCGTAAGGCCATTGAGAATAGTGAAGTTGAATCCACTTCCTCCCCTGTATGGCGAATTGGCCACGGTGCCTGTAACTGAAATGAAGTGTCCTTCAAGCTCTTCACCGATTGGCTGTGACTCTTCGAGTGTGTCCGGAGCCGGTAAATAGTTTGTCAATTCGCTGTAGACTTTTAAGAGGTTTTCGGGATCAAATGTAATTTGAGTAAGACCGTTGTATTCGTTTACCATGCCTCTGACGACTACAAAGTCCCCGAGTTTGATCGGGGCCGTGACGCTGTACGAGAAACATTCTATGCCACCAGTTCCATCGTAAATCCAGAAAGTGGTTTTCCCAGATGGACTGAAGACATCCGAGGGGCCGATGACCCAGCCTCCAACCCGCATCGTGTCTCCCACATAGGGTGAGGTGTAACCCGTTCCCTGAACCTCGCTGATGGGAGAGACCACGAATAGAGTTGGATAGAACATCACTCTCCTGAATGAACTACCGGATGATGTCTTGACCATAAATTCAAAATCACCGGTGGTATCCGGAATTACCACATTTAAGATGTCGATAGTGAGGCTGTCGATATTCGTAAAAATTGTGACTATTCCAGCATTTTCATCAAAAACTATGGAATCTGGCTCCACGGAAAGCTCCAGTTCTGTATCGTCAAAACTCCATTGAAGACTTCGAGGGAAAACGATTCTTATGTTACCTGGTGATTGCCTAATGATAAAGTGTAAGGTGTCGGTGTCTCCCGGAAACGATATCGGGGGTATCAGATAGACCTCACCGCTTCCATCACCGGAAAATATCACATCTCCGTGAGATCTCGGTACGAGCTGGTATCCCTCTGTGTAGGGAGGTGAGTTATCGTGCTGGGAAAGAACGCCTATTATGTCAAAAGAGCCTGATGGAACGGGAAGTCCGGCAAGGTCTGTGTCTCTATCGATGAAGAGTGTGAAGGTGCCGGTTGAATCCGTAATCGATATGGTTCCGTCTGAAGGAAAGTAGGTGGCACTGGATGTAACTCCGTTGATTCTCAGGAGCATCCCTTCGTATCTCTCACCATTTTCGGAAAGCTCACGGCAATTAACGACAAGGGGATGGGGCTCCTCCCCTGGCTGGATAAGGGAAAAACTCACATTTTTGAGTTCTGCAAGCCCGTAGTAAGATTCAACTGTCCCCGTGCCGACCACGCTGTCTCCCCTGCTGAGAGAGACTCCAGGATTGTAAATCGCTATTCCCCCGGATGTGTCCTGCAGAAAGTATGTTCTCCCCAGTTCCCCTCCTGTGGTCAGTTTGCCAGTGAACTGTATGGTCCTTCCCTCGAGAATGGAAACTCCGTTCAGGTCAAGGATATGGGCAAGAATGAGAGGTATCGGCTGTGAAAAATCAGGTACCATGTACATAAGAGTGTCTGAATTCACCTGTGTTGAATCCTCCCGCCAGTAGGAGAGGTAAAATCTAACAAGAGTTCCCACCGGTTGATT
>JALSOY010000057.1 GCA_026986235.1 Caldifarciminota bacterium | reverse complement strand
GTTTTTACCCCAATGTAGAAACGGATCCTGAGTTTTCCAGGACATTTTTTATGGCACTTGATGCTGGAGTTGAGGTCTATCCCCTGCTTTTTGAGTTTCGTCCGCCGAGATTGATGTATATAGGGAGGTTAAAGGTGTGTGATTGAGGTGTTGATGGGGGCGCCCGCCGAAGGCGGGCGCCCTTACCACTACTTATTCACCAGATCCTTCAGCTGATTTGAAGCCTTGAACACGGGCGCCTTCCTGGCTGGAATCGTGATCTCCTCTCTCGTCCTCGGATTTCTACCTCTTCTCTCTCCTCTCTCCCTGACCATGAAGGTTCCGAATCCGATGATTCTCACGGACTCTCCCTTCGCCAGTGCCTCTTTCACCACATCAATTACGGCCTCAACGGCCTTTGCTGCCTCTCTCTTTGTCATGTTTGCCTTTTCGGCCACTGCTGCTACCAACTCTTGCTTGTTCATACCTTACCTCCTTTGGTTGTTTTTTCAAGCATTTTCAAAACTTTCAAAAATTTTGTTAATATTTAAGGGATTTTGCGTATCCTGTCAAGACTTTTCCCATCAATAAAGGGGTTTCGACGAATCAGGATAGAAATCCCCCTGAAATTAAAGAAAGGTCCCCTTTTCTATCAATTCTGCGATTCTCTCGATTTCATGCGATAAAACATGATCTTCAAAATTCTGGTCAGTCACCGTATCCAATAGTTTCAAAATGCGACCGGCTACCCTGCCCGGCTGTATCTTTCTCATCTTTAATGCCCTGTAAGACACAAGAAATTCAATTGCTATTATTCGAGCAACATTTTTTAGCAGCTCTATGGCCTTTAAGGCGGCATTTGGCGCCATACTCACATGATCCTCGCGGTTCGCACTCGTGGGAATGGTATCAGCAGTTGCAGGATGTGCAAGAATTTTGTTTTCCGATGCAAGGGAGGCTGCCGTGTACTGGGCAAGCATCAAACCGTTCATCAAACCCGGCTCCTGCGCAAGAAACATGGGAAGTCCCCTGTTTAATCTCTTATCAAGGAGCCTGAAGATCCTCCTTTCTGCCATGTTTCCTATCTCGGTAAATGCGATTTTCAGATAGTCCATGGCGAGACCTAAATACTCGGCATGGAAGTTTCCCGCAGAAAACGCCCTGTTGGGATAATCTGCATCGGGCAGGATCACAGGGTTGTCTGTAACTCCGTTGATCTCCTCGTTAAGCCACCTCTCTGCAAGTTCAAGTGTTTCCAGTACAGGTCCGTAAACCTGAGGGATGCACCTTATGGAGTATGCGTCCTGGACATGTCCGAACTCTCTTCTCACATTTGATGAGGATTGAACTTCCCTCTCACTGAAAACAAGTCTGCTTTCTTCGAGGAACTTCTTGATTTTTTCAGCAACAATGACCTGCCCTCTGTGTCCTCGGAGCCGCATAACATCAGGGTTAAAGGCGCTCTCAAATCCTCGGATACTCTCGATGCTCATAACCGCCGACTTTATAGCTGCATCGAACACCTTTCTTGCGAGATCAATTGCAAAGATAGCAAGGGCAGAAGTGAAGGCCGTACCATTGTTCAGAGCGAGTCCCTCCTTTGCCTCAAGGGTTATCCTCTCTATACCTGCCTTTTCCATGGCGAGAATTGCAGGCATCCTGATCCATCCATTCTGCCAGTAATAGGCCTCTCCAAGGCGTAGAACCTCATGTCTTTCGGATTCAGAGAGCCTGCTTTCTTTGAGCTTTTCAAGAAGCTCCTTTTCCCTCCTCTGGACCTCAGGTCGAGGATCTTTTGTAAATGTGAGAGCAATGTGGGATAAAGGAGCGAGGTCACCACTTGCCCCTACAGATCCTTTTAGGGGAACGACCGGCGTTACCCCCCGATCAAGCATTTTCACAATTGTTTCAAGAATCAGGGGCCTCACTCCAGAAAAACCCTTTGCAAGAGAATTCAACCTGATGAGCATCGCGGCACGCACCACCTCCGGCGGGGCCGGTTCACCAACACCCGCTGAGTGTGAAAGGATCAGATACCTCTGGAGAAGTCTGACTTCGTGAACGGGAATGGTCTTTTCCGCATTGGCACCAAAACCGGTTGTGATCCCGTAGATAATTCTCCCGTTTTTTACAGACTCCTCAACGATCCTCCTGGACCTCAGGACTCTCTTTAAACTCTCAGGGGAAACCCTTAGCTCCGTCGTACCGGGCTTTTCACGGGCAATTTTCAGAACATCGTCAATGGAAAGTGATTGACCGTCAATTTCCATAAACCGCCTCTTTAATTACTCTAACAGCCTCCTCTATTTTCATCCTCTCCTGACTCTCTTTTTTCAGGTCTTTTAATGTAACCTCTCCACTTTCTATCTCATCAGGCCCGAAGAAAATGGCAAATGGAATCCCTCTGTCATTTGCGTAGCCGAGTTGTGCACGGAGATTCTTTTTACCGAGGTAGAGATCGACATTCAGTCCTTTCTCGCGAAGGCTCCGGGCGAGTCTGGCGGATTCCTTCAGATAATCCTTTTTGAAGACCGTTACAAGCACATGGGTATGGGTTTTTACATCAGGTAAAATATCGAGGTCAAGGAGTCCCTGGTAAATTCGCTCCAGTCCGAGACTTCCCCCTGTTGCCGGAAAATCCCTGCCTGAAAAAATTTTAATGAGTCCATCGTACCTGCCACCTCCACTCACACTGGGGAGAGAAACATCTTTGAGAACTGCCTCGTAAATGGGGCCAGTATAGTAATCCAGCCCCCTGGCAAGGCTGAGGTCAACAAGAATGTGAGTATCAGGAACACCCAGGATTTTTAAGTAATCAAGAAGTTCCTCCAGCTCAGAGATTCCGGCAAGACCCGATTCTCCAAAGAAGTTTTTCCCAAATTCAAGGGCATCTTCGTTTGAGTTAAACTGAGAAGTTATAATCTCTTCAATTTTCTCAATAGAAGCTGGGGCGTAGCCTTTTTCTTCAAGTTCCTTGAGAACTCCAGCGACTCCTATTTTGTCGAGTTTATCGATGATTCTCGCAGTTTCGTGCTCTTTTTCGATGGGAATACCTGCTGTCTCGATAAGCCCCCGTATCACTTTTCTCGAGTTTATTTTTATCGAGAATTTCTTGAATCCGAGGGATGAAAGACTTTCGTAAACGACGGCAATAATTTCTGCATCAGCCATGAGAGAAGTCGTCCCAACGATGTCAAAATCACACTGGTAAAATTCTCTGTACCGTCCCTTCTGTGGACTGTCCGCTCTCCAGACCGGTGCAATCTGGTACCTTTTGAAGGGTTTCGGAATGTCGGGGTTCATTGCGATGACCCGGGATAAAGGAACCGTAAGATCGTAGCGCAATCCCACATCTCTTCCACCGTGATCTCTGAATCTGTAGATCAACATCTCTGCATCTTCTCCATACTTACCACCAAGGGTATCCCACAGTTCAATTGCCGGGGTTTCAAGGGGGTCAAATCCATATTTCCTGAAGATCTTTCTGAGCTTTTCGACGATGTACTCCCTTCTGACTGCATCTTCGGGAAGGTAATCTCTCGTACCTTTAAGCACAGCTGGTTTCACTCTCTTTGCCATGTTTCAGCCCTCTAAGTTTTTAAGAATTTCTTTAAAGTCCATTCCCGTGATCTCTATTTTCTTTTCACGGGATTTTTCACCTGAGACTATGCGAATGTTGTTACGGTTGATCCTGAGTTTTTTTGACAAGAATCTGATCAGCTCCTGATTTGCCTTTCCTTTTTCAGGTGGAGCTGCAAGATCAATTTTCAAAATTTTTTCACCATTTACCTCAAAGGAACCTTTAAACTTTGTGACGGATGCAGAGGGTTTTACTTTAACAGTAAGAACGGGCATCAGAACTTGACTCTGGGCACCTCTCTTTTACCTTCCTCAGCCCTGAAATAAGGTTGCTCTTCAAATCCAAAAATTCTGGCCAAGATGTTGGTGGGGAATCTTTTTATGGCAATGTTATAGTTTCTCACCGCCTCGTTGTACCTGATTCTTGCCACGGCTATACGGTTTTCAGTCCCGGCGAGCTCGTCCATGAGTCTTATGAAGGTCTGGTCAGCCTTAAGCTGTGGGTAGTTTTCAATGACTGCGAGGAGCCTTGAGAGTGCAGCATCGAGCTGGGCATTGGCCTGTATTCTTTCCTGACGGGTACGGGCACCGGCAAGCTTTGCACGGGCATCTGCCACATACTCAAAAATTTCTTTCTCGTGGCTCGCGTAACCTTTGACCGTGTTCACAAGATTCGGTATCAGGTCCGCCCTCCTCTGCATCTGGGTCTCGATCTGGGACCAGTAAAGATCTACCTGCTCCCTCAGGGACACCAGCCTGTTGTAAGCGGATACAAGAGGGATCAGGAAGATAACGACAACAACCAGAATGAGGACAAGCGCCTTTTTCATCTTAGAAT
>JALSOY010000056.1 GCA_026986235.1 Caldifarciminota bacterium | reverse complement strand
GAGACACATAATGTCACCGGTGTTGGGATCATACTTCTTCGCGATAGCTGCGGGCAAAAATCTTTCACCACGCTTCCACACAGTATGAGCAGGTTCAACGAGGACAGAGTCAATAACCCATTTGTACTTCGCAGGTCTTACAACGACGATCTTTTCAGATGCGGGTTTCACAAGTATAGAATCGATCACGGTTTTGTAAACAGGTGGCAGGCAGATTTTCTTTTCCCCTTCTTCCCGGACGAGTACTTTCTTTTCCACCCATCTGTAAACTGGTGGCTTTGTAATGATCTTTATACCACCCTCGTCAACGAGAACCTTGACTTTCTCTGTTTTGTACTTAGGCGGTATGTAAACAACAGCATAACATTCACCAGGTTTAACATTAGACGGAAACGGCGGAGCAGTTTTTGTTTCTACAGGTTTCTTTTCAGGTACAGTTTTCTGGCGGGAAACCTCGGCCTTCTGCCTTTCCAGCTCCTCCCTCTCCTTTTGAAGTTTCTGCTGAAGCGCACGAAGTTCAGCTTCCTTTCTTTTGAGCTCAGCCTCCTTCTGCTGGAGTTTCATCTCCCCCTTCTTCTGTGTCACTTCCGGGGTTACTTTTACCTGTGTTACCGGTTTTTTCTCGGCACATGATGTTACCAGAAAAGCCCCCATTATGACCGGAAGGATCAACCTGTACATGTACTTCCTCATATCTATCCTCCTTTTGTTCTCCACTAAAGATCAGAAAATTTGTAATTTTTTAAAGCATAAAAGACCACATGTCAAGATTATTTGAAAAATGAAAATGGATTTCTCCGGGATATTAAGACAAAGTAATTGACTATAACTTCTCTGATTGCGTTTAGAATGTTGTTTCTAATTAAATTCCAAAAATCGAACCAGAGTCAATCCAGCGAGATTTTTAGTTTCCGCAGATTCCGGGGATACTTTGATATTGATGTTGACATTTAAAATTTGTGGCATTAACTTAAAAGTTCCATGGATGTTGAGAAAAAATACAGCGAAGGAGACAGGTCCATTAAGGTTATCGTGGACTATGCCGTTGATTTAAAAAACAAAGGGAAATCCCACGAAGCAGTTGAAGTCTTGCACCAGGGTGTTGAAAGATACCCTGAATCTTCGCTTCTATACACCCTTCTTGGTAAGATCTATGTTGAAATTGGAGACCATGAAAAGGCCTTAAATCTGTTAAAAAGGGCCTACGAACTCGATAAATTTAACTATCAGGCGGTGGAAAACCTCGCCTTGTGTGCGGAAAAGCTGGGTCTTGTGAGAAACGCTCAGTACTACAACAGAGTCGCTTTCTATCTGAATCCTGAAGGTAAAAGACAGAGTGAAGGTTTACCGGGTGTTGAAGAACTTAAACATATCGTTAACGAGGAGAAGGATTTAATTGAGTAAGCTGGATGCCCTTCGTGGAAAGCTGGAATCTCTGGGTGTTGACCTCTACCTTGAGGTTTATCTCCCGAATATCAGGTATTTAACGGGTTTTTCCGGCTCAAATGCCTTTCTCTTTGTGGGGGACTCACTCAGTCTCTTTGTATCCGATTCAAGGTACGAAGAGCAGTCAAAGGGAGAGGTTCGGGATGCGGAGATTTTTATATATTCAACGGATGTTTTTGAGTGTAAAGAAAGGTTACCGAAGAAAAGGTTGAGACTGGGAATTCCTGAGGAACACATAACCTGTTCGTTTTATAAAAGATTACAGGAAAAACTGGAAGATTTCGAAATCGTGCTGGTAAGTGACCCCGTTAAAGAGTTCAGGATCAGAAAAGACGAGGATGAGATTGAAAAGATAAAGGGTGCTCAGAGTATCACTGACAGGATATTTACCGAAATACTGGACATTGTTGAACCCGGTATGACTGAGCTCGATCTTGCTGCAGAGATTGAATACAGGATGAAGAAATTTGGGGCAGAGAAACCCTCCTTCGAGACAATAGTGGCCTCGGGGCCCCATTCTGCCCTACCCCATGCAAAACCAAGAGATGTTGTTATTGAAAATGAAACTGTTTTGCTTATGGATTTTGGAAACTATTATCGCGGATACGCCTCTGACATGACGAGAACGGTATGGGTGGGGAAAAATCCTGACAGGGAGTTCGTTAAGATCTACGATACTGTCAGAAGAGCCCAGGAGAAGGCAGAAAAGGAAGCAAGACCCGGTATGACCGGGGAAGAGATTGACAGGATTGCAAGGGATGTTATTGAGGGTGCAGGTTATGGAAGGTATTTTGGCCACAGTCTGGGTCACGGAGTTGGCATTGAGGTTCACGAGCTACCACGGATAAGTAAAACGGGTAAGGACCCCGTGCTGCCGGGGACCGTATTTACTGTAGAGCCCGGGATCTACATTCCTGGCTTCGGAGGCGTTAGAATAGAAGACCTCGTGGTTATGACGGATCACGGGGTTGAGATTTTGACAGAATCGCCAAAAAATTTAATAAAAATTTAAGGAGAGGACCATGCCGGACATCAGATCAGGAATGGCAATAAGGTACAATGGAGAGATTTATCTCGTCGTTGATTTTCAGCACATACACATGGGTAGGGGAGGAGCAACCATCAGGACGAAGATAAAGAATGTTAAAACCGGTCAGGTCAAGGAGGTGAGTTTCCGTAGCTCCGACGACATAGAGGAGATACTTCTCAAGCGAAAGTCTGCCACCCTTTCCTACATTGCAGGTGATGAGTACCACTTTATGGATAACGAAACATTTGAGGAGGTGGTCTTTTCAAGGGATCAGATAGAGGACAGGATCGGTTATCTCAAAGAAGGGATGGAGGTCACCATCCTTTATGCCGACGATGAGCCCATTTCCATCGAGCCCCCGATGTTTGTAGAGCTGGAAGTCGTTGAAACAGATCCCGGCCTGAAGGGTGATACTGCCTCTGGAGGATCCAAACCTGCGAAACTTGAAACTGGTAAAGTTATTCAGGTACCTCTCTTCGTTCAGGTGGGTGATGTCATCAAGATAGATACGAGGTCTGACAAATATATTGAGAGAGTGAAAAAGTGAAGGCAGAAGAGCTTAAAGAGCTTTTAAAACAGGTTCTGGATTATCTTGGCTCGGATGAGCATAAGCTCAGCATAGAAGAAATAAAAGAGCTCATCCAGCTCATGGAAGACCATGGTCTCGAGGAGATTGAAGTCAAAACAGTATTTTCAAAGGTTCGCATTGTAAAATCCAGACCTTCACCAGTTGCCCCACCTGTAAAGCAGCCTGCCGTGCAAAAACCGGTGAAGGAGGAGAGGGAAGAGGTCGGGGAAGAAAAGTTACATGAGATCAAGTCCCCCATAGTGGGTACATTTTACAGGAGGCCATACCCTGGAGCCGAACCCTATGTGAAAGAGGGAGATCATGTTCGCAAAGGGCAGGTCCTGTGCATCGTTGAGGCCATGAAGATAATGAACGAGATTGAGTCCGATGTGGATGGCACCATTGTAAAGATTATCCCTGAAGACGCATCTCCGGTTGGCTACGGAGACACACTATTTCTGATAAAGCCGGATTGATTTTCAGAGATTTCGTTTTAAAAGACCCGCTTCTGAGATTCTTGCACATGCTTTCCAACGGTTATAAGCTTTATGCCGTTGGAGGTATTGTCAGAGACTATCTCCTTGGCAGAAAATCCCTTGACTACGACATCGTAGTTGTGGGCAATTTCCGTGAGATCGTTGATACATTTCTGAAAAAGTTTGGTGGCAGACTCGTTCAGATTACGGAGTTCGGTACGGCAAAAATAGTGGTTGACCATAGAACCGTAGATATTGCCAAAGCCCGGAGGGAAATTTATCCAGAGCCCGGGGCCCTGCCTCAGGTAATACCTTCCAGCAACATCCTTGAGGATCTGAGGAGGAGGGACTTTACCATCAACGCCATGGCCATTTCCCTGAACATGAATGATGTTGGAAGATTGATCGATCCCTTTGGTGGATACGAAGATCTTTTTGAAAGGAGACTCCTGAGGGTAATAAAGGAAAAGAGTTTCTTCGAAGATCCAACGAGGGCCTTCCGTGGAATCAGGTACAAAAACAGGTTTGACCTGAATTATCACCCTTCCATACCTGAGCGGGAAATTCCTCTTGCCCGAAAAATCCTGCCTGCTGTCTCCTTTGCCCGCGTTAAGCATGAGCTTGAGAGGATTGCAGAAGAGGAGAACAGGGTGCCGATGTTTAAAGAAGTTAAAGAATTTGGCCTCCTTGATCACCTTGGCACACCAGTAAATGCGGATGGATTTGAAAGACTCGAGAGTGAGCTTCGTGGAAAAAGTACCTCCCACTGGGTACTTTTCAGCCTTTTGATCGTCAAACTTCCACCAGAATTGCCGGATCTCAGGAAAGGGGAGAGGACGATCATCAAAGGTTTCAACGATTTTATCGACAGGAACATCCCGGATGATCCGTTTGAGATACACCGCATCTTTTACAACATGAATCCGGAAATCCCTCTTCTTATCGGTATTGTCAGGAACAGGGATGACCTCATTGACTACTACAGGGCAAGAAAGGCAGTTAAAATACACATAAGAGGCGACCTGCTTGTCAATTCCGGCCTGAAGAGCGAGAATATCAGGAAGTTCCTCACGGAGTTATTTGTGAGGAAGTGGAAGGGGGAGATAAGGAACGAGGGTGACGAGATCGAGTTTTTGAAGAGATGGAGTCATTGAGAGAAGAGTGTGGCATCTTCGGTGCCTACGATTTTGAACAGGGTGATGTGAAATTCGATTTATTTTACGGTCTTTTTGCGCTTCAGCACAGGGGACAGGAAGGTGCAGGTTTTGCCCTCTTTGATGGCAACGATTTTTTTACATACAGGAATCATGGTCTTGTGGCCCAGGTTTTCAGCTCTGGAAAGGTGGCAGAGAAAAGGGGGTTCCTTGGCATCGCACATACGAGGTATTCAACTCAGGGTAAGTCCAGGAAGCTATTAAACCTTCAACCCATAACGGTAACCCACTCAGGAAGGGTGGTTTCACTTGCACACAATGGGAACCTATCGAATTATCGAGAACTCAGGAGAGAGATTGAAAAGTCCGGTGGAATACTCGTTACTGACACGGATAGTGAGATATTCCTTCACCTTTATTTGAAACCATGCAGAAAGGGCCACGGTACTGTGGATGAGATAATCCAGAGGGTAAACAATGCGGCCAGGAGGGTGAAGGGGGCGTATTCTATAATCATGATAGACAGAGGGAATCTCGTTGGATTCAGGGATCCTCACGGTTTCAGGCCACTCGTTATAGGTAAAAAAGGTCCACGGTATTACCTTGCTTCAGAGACATCTTCACTCGATGCCCTGGGAGCTGATACCGTGAGAGAGGTAGAACCTGGGGAAATCGTTATCATTAACCCCCGTTATGGAATTCTGAGCAGCAGGATAGATCTTGACTATCCTCACTCACAGTGTGTTTTTGAGCTTATTTACTTCTCAAGACAGGACAGTGTGGTGTTTGGAGAGAGTGTATATGAATTCAGGAAGAGGAGTGGGGAGAAACTTGCAGAGAAAGAGACTGAGAGTATTGACATTGTGGTTCCCGTTCCCGATTCCGGGTTTCCGGCAGCGATAGGATATGCCTGGAAATCTGGTAAACCCCTTGAGCTTGGACTCATAAGGAGTCATTATGTGGGAAGGAGTTTTATCGAACCCACTCAGTTCGACAGGATAAGCGCAGTCAGAATGAAACTCCTTCCTGTGTCCAGTGTTCTCAGGGGGAAGTCGGTTGCCCTGATTGACGACTCCATCGTCAGGGGTACGACATCAAGGGATATAGTTAAAATGCTCTTTGATTTTGGTGCAGAGGAAGTCCACCTGAGAATTGCCTCTCCTCCAATTATTTCTCCTTGCTTTTTTGGTGTTGATACCCCGACGAAAAAGGAGCTCATAGCTGCGCAGAAGACCGTTGAGGAGGTCAGGAAATTCGTGGGTGCCACGAGCCTTAAGTATCTGAGTGTCCAGGACTTAAAAGACATACTCGGAGAGAAGGCCTCGCGGTTCTGTTTTTCCTGTTTCACCGGAGAGTACAAAGCACAGACCATTCCGGCCCACGGAGAACTTTTCAGAGGTTAAACAACAAATATGGGTATCCCCCCTGGAGAAGGGGGATGTAGGGGGATTGAAAATTAAGCGGAAGGCATCCCCCTTAGTCCCCTTTCTTAAGAAGAGGACTTTGGTTTTTCCAAGCATGTCATTTAGCCTTTATACCCGTCAGTTTTAAGAGTGCCTCGGGGTCCGGATCCCTTCCCATAAAGTTCCTGAAGATCTCCCTTGCCGGGAGACTTCCTCCTTTTGTCAGAACTTCCCTGTAAAATCTTTCTCCTATCTCCCTGTTGAATATTCCATTTTCCACAAAATACAGGAATGCGTCTGCAGAAAGGACTTCTGCCCATTTATAGCTGTAGTAACCGGCCGCATAACCACCTGCAAAAATGTGGTTAAAGCTCCAGTAAAACCTGTCGTACTCTGGTGGTTTTATAACTGAAATTTCCCTTCGAACACTCCACAGGATGTCGTAAACATCCTTAGAGGTGTACCTATCAAGGTGAATGAGCATGTCAAACAGACCGAATTCCAGCTGTCGGGTCATGAGTATCCCGGCAAGAAAGTTTTTGACATCTCTGAGCTTTCTGATAAGATCATCGGGCATGGGTTCACCGGTTTTGTAATGTCTGGCAAACAGGTTCAGTACATCTTTCTCGTAAACGAAGTTTTCAAGAAATTGAGAGGGAAATTCCACGGCATCCCATTCAACTCCTGCTGTTCCGCTCACATAGGGCTCTCTGACCTTACTCAACAGGTGCTGCAGGGCATGTCCCATTTCGTGAAACAGGGTTTTCACATCAAAGGGTCTCAAAAGGGAGGGTGAATTTTCGCTCTCCTCGGGGAAATTTGCCACGATAAAGGCAACAGGGGGGACCTCCTCGCCCTTTTCGTTCACATGGTGAGATACCCAGTCGTTCATCCAGGCCCCACTTCTTTTCCCCTTTCTTGCCTCGAGGTCGTAATAGATTCTTCCAATAAACTCGTCTCCTCTGTATATGTGGAAAACTTTGACCGATGGGTGCCATACCGGGACTCTCACGGGCTCGAATTCAAGGTCAAAAAGCCTGTTTAGAAAGGTAAAAAGTCCGTTGAGCACACTGTTCTTTTCAAAGTATGGTTTATAGATTTCGTCGTCAACATTGAATTTTTCCCTCTTGAGTTTCTCTGCGTAGTATAAAAGGTCGTAGGGTCGAACATCGTCTTTGAGGCCATTTCTGCGGGCAAATTCGTTGAGTTCGTTGTATTCCTTCAAAACGGCAGCCCGGCTCTCATCAGCCAGTCTTCTCAGGAAAGAGATCACCTCGTCCGGAGAATCTGCCATTCTCATCTGGAGGGCGAGTTCTGCAAAGTTTTTAAATCCAAGGAGTCTCGCCTTCTCGTATCTCAATGAGAGGATTTCCGTGATCACCTCGTCGTTTTCTGGAGCTCTCGTAACATAGGCCCGGTACATCTCCTCCCTTTTCCCTCTATCTGGCGCATAGGTCATAAATGCGATGTAGCTTGGCTGATGGAGAGTGAATCTGTAAACGGGCTTCCCGTCCTTTTTAACGAGTGCCTTTTGCCTTTCGTGCTCCGGGAATTCTTTAACATCTTCAGGGTCTTCAATCAAAAGTTCAAATCTGTCCGTGGCATTCAGCACATTCTGGGCAAATCTGTTGCTGAGTTCCGAAAGCTTTATGTTTATCGACTTCACCTTTTCACGCTCATTGTCCGGAAGGTTTACTCCCTCGAGTTTGAAAGTTTTAATTAACAACTCAAGTACTCTTACCTGCTCGTGGTTGAGGCTTTTGCCATCTTTCTCAAGAATGCTTTTGAAGGTTTCGTACAGACGGGTATCCTGGTGAACTGTGGTGAAGTACTCGGTTATTACCGGAAGTAGTGACGAGAACACTTCCTGGGTCTTCTTTGAGTTCATGACGCTGTTGAGGTGAGCCACCGGAGTGAAGAGTTCCGTGATTCTCTCGTTTATAAGCTGAAAAGGTCTCACGAAGTTTTCAAAGTTCTTTTCTTCCAGGGAGAGAAGGTCCTCAAGTTTCTTTTTGCTGTTTTCAATAACCTTCAAAAACTCTTCTCTCCTCTCGTCAAGGTTTTCTTCTGTTAAAGTAAATTCAGGTAACATTTCTCTGATCCTCCTTTCAGGGATTCCCTCCTGATTAATCAAGTTGCAATAAGCCTATTTTTTGTCATACTTCAGGGCTCTTGCAATCTCTTTCTCAATGATCCTCCTTTTTATCGTTTCTCTTTTTTCGTACTTCTTTTTCCCTCTAACGAGTGCGAGTTCCACCTTAATAAGGTGGCCCTTCAGATATACCCTGAGCGGGATAAGTGTCAGACCCTTTTCCTTCACCTTACCGATAAGTCTTTTGATTTCGTACTTATGGAGGAGAAGTTTCCTCGGTCTTTCTGGATCATGGCCGAATCTGCCGGCCTGTGGATACGGGGCAATGTGCATGTCCACGAGATAGAGCTCACCATCCCTGACATCTGCGTAGGCATCTTTGATGGAAATTTTACCCTGTCTTGCGGATTTAACTTCGCTCCCTTTCAGGGAGATCCCTGCCTCGTAGGTTTCGATAATCTCGTAATCTCTCCGCGCTTTCCTGTTTTCTACAAGGGTTTTTGTCGCAACCATTCTATCTGTAAACCACTCCAATGTAGTGCGTCAGACCCAGCTCACCCATGGGTAGGACAGAATAACTGACTCTCAGGTTTTTAACTTTTAAAGTAATTCCGGTGGCAAATCCGTTCAGTATGTCAAGATTGGACCCGGTGTTGAGTTCCCGTCCCTTGAGACTGTATCCGGCCTCTACTACCAGCAGGTCAAGTGGTGTTACTTTTAATCCGGCATCGAATACCGGTCCATAGGTGACCTCAAATCCTGTACTGAAAAGTAACTGGAATTTCCCCGATATTCTGACCCTTCCTCCCACAGATATTGAAGGAGGTGGAAAGTAGGCCTTTTCGTAAAACCGTTTCACCTCAACTCCCAGGTTTCTAATTGACGCCCCTATCAGAATTTTTTCATTTACAGGAATGTGACCACCTGCGTCAATGGCAACTGCAAGAGACTTCCTGTCTGCTATGGACTGGTATAGCAGCTTACCCGAAAAACCCGAAATAGCCCTCTTGCCGAAGTAATCCAGAGGTAAAACCTTGCCTGCAAACAACGCCATGTATGTGGACGAATATGTGCCAACTTTCACACCTTCGTAAGTGACTTCGTCCTGCTCGCCACTGGAAAAAAAGAGGACTCCTGCTGTCAGGTCCCTGGAGGGTGTGAAAAGAATACCTCCATACTTTGTTCCCACGAGGTAAGATGAGAAAAATGTCGCTATTCTGGAATTTAAACCAAATGACGGATTGTAGTAGGTGGAGAAATCAGAGGACGGATCCGAGACCAGAGCCGACCTGAAAACAGCCCCATCGGTTCCAAAGGGGATTAGAAGATAACCGTAGCTGAACGATTCTCCAGGAAAACCCAGAAACAGCAGTAAGATCAGGGTGTTCATGGCCTGTATCTGACTCCGAGACTTATGGAAACGAGACTGCTGGTTACTTCGTGGCTGTCTGAACAGATGTCCTCTTCTCGATAGGATAAGTATCTGTACATTATGTGCGAGACAAATCCCACCTTTCCGTAATCGTAGCCCAGGCCCAATGTCAGGAAACTTCCCCAGTTGTCCGTCTCGTCTTTGAAAAGGCCACCTCCAAATTCAAATGCATTCACATCGAGGAAGTTGTGCCTGAAATTCACCTTTAAGTAATGGCCCTTACCTTCTCTCATGTAGAGAAAAGATGTACTGGTGACGATGTCTGTAGGTGGAAGATATACCACCTCAAGACCTTCCCTTACCGGTAAAGAACTGGAGGCAGTATAGGGAGGCGGGCATGTAAAAACGAAAGTCTTATAGCTGAAGAAGAAAGTAACGCTATTTGAGTAAAAAAGCGATGTTCTGATCCTATCTGTTATGTCGAAACTGGAAAAAAGCTGAATACCTCCTTTTCTGAACTTTCTTGTGATGTTTTGGGGGAAAGGGATGTTTGCCCTTATGGAGTTCCGGTAGAAGTAGTTGACGAACTTAATGCCAAAATTAAAGACCCTGCCCTTTAAACCGAGTCCCAGATACGCTCCATAGATACCACCGTGGGAGAAGAAGTAACCGTGCAAGATCTGCATGTTATCCCTGTCATAAATGTCTCGCTCCATTTTGTACTCAAAAGACCTGTAAAGCTCGTATCCGGCTGTGAAATTGAAGTTTCTGTAGGTAAGTCCAACTATCAGGTTGGATGGCTTGATGTACGAGAATTGACCGGAGTATGTGTTGATCTTTCCAACGCCATTGTTGAATTGGTCGTAGGCATATTTAAATTCGTTTTCCAGCTCTGTGGCATATAGGGCCTCAAGATAAAAGTTTATCCTGATCTTATCGGAGCTTTCGAAGACCGCAGGATTGTAAAGAGTATCAGAAATGGAAAGGTTTGTAATGGGCCCTGCGAACATCTGTAATGTAAGGAAAATAATCGTCATTTTTCCTCCTTTCTGGACTTTATCATGCTCAGAATTAATATTAACACAACTGAAACTGAAATTGAAGCGTCCGCTATGTTAAAAACAGGCCACCTCAAATTTTTTGAAATCCCGACATCGATAAAGTCCACGACCTCGTGAAATCTGATCCTGTCTATGAGATTTCCGACGGCACCACCTATAATTGCACTGTAAAGGATGTAAAAGTCCGCACGGTCCTCAAAGTACCAGACTGTGGTAACCACGAGAACGAGGACAACGATCATGAGGGGATAAGGGAACCTGTCGCCAAGACTCAGCCCAAAGACAGAATTCGGATTGTGGATGTATGTAATTTTCAGAATGTCGTCAATAACAGGGATAGATTGATAAAGCTTTAGATTTGAATAGACCAGAAACTTGCTCAACTGATCCAGGAGGATGACGGAAAGTGAAACGGTTATGCTGTACAGAACCTTCTTAGACAATGTGCAACCAGTCGTGTATTAAAAAGTAAACTCTTCCGATCAGCAGGGATATTCTTGCCATAACCGTATAACCGAAGGAAGCACCGAAGGCGACCATGATGAATACAATTCCTGCCCGTGATAGAGCTCCAAGGGTTCCTTTGTGTTCCTTTGAGAAGTAAAAATAAAATATGGTAACAATGGTGCCGAGAACGAGTACGAAATTGTTGATGGAGATTCCGAGGGAATGCCAGAAGCTCCCTTTAGATACCCATAAGGGCAGAAATGTCGCCTGAATCTGGGGTACGAGATACCCCTGCAATGCTGCCGTTATACCCAGTCCAGCTGCCATTCCAACTGTGAAGGCAATGGCCCATCTTGAAAGCCAGGCAAGTGGCCTTATAAATCTCATGAGCATGAAGATCGAAAGAACCGCAGGAATTATGAGGATGTACTTTTCAAATCCCGTATTGTATCTCCAGCCGTCTATGAGCTTCGGTTTGATGTCGAAGTACCAGAGATAAACGAACCAGAATGCAGCTGAGCTTCCCACATAAATGTGCTCTGCAAACTTGTAAAAAGGATTGTCTTTGTAGAGAAAACTAAAAATTGCAAGGGTCAAGAAAGCTGCCACCCAGGTCCAGAAAACCTGTGCCATTTTTACTTCCTCCTCCTTAAAGCCAGGTAACCTATGTTTCCAAGGATTATAAATATAACTATGAGTATGTGAACCGCAGCCTGTGGAGTCATACCATAATATGCAAGGGCTTTGTGATGAACGAGATTTTCGTAGTCCGCAGCTCCCCTGAGACCTCCTATAAGTCCGACGATCTGTCTGGACTGCAGGTATGGATACCAGTCGGGTGCGACAACGGCAGTTCCACCGAGTATGATCTTCTGGTTGTATCTCGCCTGAGCATACTGAACCCAGTAATCTCCTGTAGAGCCTGCCTCAAATCCCACCAGTATGGCTATGTCGTCGTAGGTATGGACATTTCTCATCATAGGCAGGGAGTCAAGTGGAGTACCCCAGTAGTCCTCCCTGAAGACCGATCTGATCTCCTTCCCCATGTTGATCATAACCGCCGCCACGCCGGGCCTGTAACCGAGAAAGACATAGTCCTCACCGTACTTTTTACCGTATTCCTTTGCCACATCTTCAAGAGCAGCGATTCCCAGCGGTATCCCAAGAGGCCAGTGACCGAGCATGATGATTTTGAGATCTTTGCTGAAACAGTGCCTCAGAATGGCATACAGCATGGGCTGAACCTCAGGCATTGAAGCAGCATCGTAGTCAATGGAAATCATTACCACTGAACCTGCTGGAAGCCTGTCTATCTCCCTGTAGGCCTGAACCACCTCGGGTAACGGTTTCATGGGCAGGCTGATTTTAAATAGATACGGGAGCAAAACCGTCAAAAACAGTATCAAATAAATTATCCTTCTGTCAATCTTTGCAAGTTTTTCAATGTATTTCATCTCTCACCTCAGATAAGTTTTTTCGATTCCAAGGATAATCCTGAGTGACATGGCGATACCACCGAGGGCTATACCCACGAAGATTCCTCTCTTTGCCGCAAGCTGCGGAATGTTCATTATCCATCCTGCCGTCTGTGCCGTATAATGCAGGAAAAACCATCCCACCGGATAGATAAGAATCAGGCTCAAAACCGCTCCACCGATCTTCAAATATCTCCTTGTAGGATCAACCTCCTTTCTACCATCTGAGTAAAGGAGATATGCAAAGATCAGAAAAACGAGTCCAACCATGTAGGGAGCCACCGCATTTCCCAGAGGCACCCTTCCAAGCATCACGATACCTGCTGAGAAAAGAAGAAGGGCAGCCTCAAAACGATCTGCACGGAAGGCACGGTAGGCGGCAGAGGCGATAAAGAATGCAAGAAGTGAGAACATCGTGGCCTGAAGTGGAACGAAAACATACATGTAAAAGTACTGCCTGAATGTTGACTGCGCTGAGAGAAAGTGACCGGTTTTGATCCCCGAATAAAATCCCCAGATCAGGGTTACGAAAAATGCTATTATCAGACTCAGGGAATGGAACCAGTCTTTGCTCCTCCGTGATACCTTATTCCAGTGGTGCAGGAGCAGAGAGTCGATACCCAGGATCAGTGCAAAACCTGAGACGATAATGTACCAGTCGTTGAACCTCTGCTCCAGACTTCCGAAAGGCTCATGTGGTATAAAAAACGCAATCACCAGAAGTACACCTGATATAAATGTAATTGCAATAGGAACTTCCCTCTTCATGGTCCTCCTCCATCAAAACATACTGAAAAAGTTTTTAAGAAAGTGAAATCCAGAATTTCCGGTAATGAGTGCCACCGTTTCCAGAATGGTACCAACTGTCATGAGAGCGATAAACAGGACCTTCATAATATCTTCTGCCTTGAGTGTGGAAAGAGCCAGAGGATCCCTTGTGAGATAGGCACTGGCCGCGTACATCTCTTCACCTATCAGAGTATAGTCAGTGGCAGCTATAAAGAAAGGAAGCTGGGTTACTGATGTGGTACCGGAAATCTGTATCGCTCCGATTGAATGCCCCGTTTCTGCAAGTATAAGAGATTCGGCGTAGAATAGACCCTGAAGGAAAATGGCTCCAGGCTTCTCCCTCACCATTATGCCGTCAACTCCCGCCGCGTAACCGAACTGGTCCTGGGTCAAAAACATGATGTTGGATTCGTTGAAAAGATCCGGTCTTCCAGCTTCCATGTATCCTTCCTTCACGGTCTCCTGGGCAGCCACCATAACGATGGGATCGTAATTGGGGACTATAATGTCAGCCTCGTACTCTGCGGCCTTTCTGGCAACCCTTTTGAGGATGGCAAGACCTGCTATGGTGGGAATGTCTGAGATAAAGCCGAGACCGAGGATGTAAAGAATTGGACGCCCCATTTCCACTGATCTCCCCACCGCCTCGTCAATGGCCTCAAGCCCCGCAATCTTTCTTATCCATAAGGGCGCTCCCTCTCTGGCAAGTTTTAGATAGTAGAAAAAGAGAAAGCCAAAGACGATGAGAATGATCAGGGCTACCACCCTTTTTGTGTGAAACCACTGAGGTCTCGGTATTGCGGGTTTTGATGTAATTCCCGAATCAGAGTACTCTCCATCTGCCCATGTCCTCACCATGTAGTAGTACTTCTCTCCATCTTTTAGATCAACATCCCTGTAGGAATTTGTACCGCGAAGAACAAAACCTGCTGTAACCCTTTCCCCGTCAGGACTTCCTGTAATTCTGATGATTTCGTATTTCGTGACGATGGAATCGTCCTTTGATAGATCCCATTTTATAATGACACTTCCACCTGCATCGTTGGGAGTATCATACGCCCTGACATTCGTTGCAGGTGCCGGCCTGAAAGAGACCAGAACCAGGATGGTCAAACTCCGAAGAAGTTCGATCATATATGGAACCTCCCTTTTGAATAGCGTCCACAAATTTTATACCATCAAATCAATATGTTCCACCTTTAGCACGAGGGTGTTCGAATAATCCCCCTTTTTCAAAGGGGAACCTTAGTAACCCAGATCCCCCTTCTCCAGAAGGGGGACAAAGGGGGATGCAAACCGCTTAAAATTTCAATTCCCCCTTTTCCCCCTTCACCAAGGGGGATTTTGGGAGAAAATAACCCCCCTTCTCCAGGGGGATTTTACGAGACAAAACAAGGGGGATGTTTACCGCTTAAAAACACCTTTAAATGGGGAATAAGTTTATGGAGAAAAATGTTTTTTTCGAACACCCTCGGGCTTGATTTTATATCGTTTTTAGTTTAGAATATTTCCAGTTAAAAAATCCATATTGAGGTGATAAAATGCTTACCATTGAAGAGCGAATAAGGGAGTTAAAAAATCGCGGCTTCAAGATGACGCCACAGAGAAGGGCAATAATAGAGGCTCTTCACAACGATCACTCACATCCAACGGCGGAAGACATTTATAACAGGGTTAAAAGACAGATGCCGGACATTTCCCTTGCCACGGTCTATAACACCCTCGAGTTACTCCACAGGATAGGTGGTGTCATAAAGCTTGAAGTCATAGGTGGTAAAGCCCACTACGATCCATACACACATCCACACATCCACATGGTCTGCACCATGTGTGGTAAGGTGGTTGATGTTGACAGGCCTGTGCCGGAGATAGTTCTCACAGAGGAGGAGAAAAAAGGCTTCAGAATTCAGGGTTACAACATCGTCTTTTACGGCGTGTGCCCGGAGTGTCAGCGTAAGTTAAACTGAATTTTAATTCTTTCCCTGAGTCTGCAGAAGGAGCAGATCCCTGCAGTGGTTAAATAGCCACACCTTTCGCAGGGTTTCAGCTCCTTCTCTTTTACTTTAAAGCCCTTTTTATTTTCTATAAAGCCCATGTAGAATCTGATCTTTGTGCCGGGCATCCTCTCTTCAAGGGTGTTCAAGATGTCCCTGTAGTAATGGGTGGTGGCTCCCGTCGAAAATGGACAGCTGTCCGGGATATAGGGAAGCCCAAGCACATCGGCGTAGAGTTTGATTTCGTGATTTGTCAGGAGAACCAGTGGCTTTACCTTCTTTGCGAGGGTTCTGTCCCTTGGCAGGATGGGACTCTGTCTCTCGAGATACTCAACCTGCCAGTGCAGTATGTTTCCAAACAGAACTGACGATTCGTCGTCAAGATTGTGTCCTGTAGCCACTGCGTCGTAGTCGAGTCCAGCTCTGTTTATGAGATACCTCTTGATCATTCCACATGTGGAGCAGGGTTTCCCCTTTGAAATTCTCGCTATTTCCGGAATTCCAACACCGAGTACATCCCTTAAATACTCCACCTTCAGTTCAAGGGAGAATCTATTTGCAAATTCCTCAGCGATTTTCTGCGATTTATTTGAAAATTCGTCTATCCCGAGATTCAGAAAGTAACCGGTGGTCCTGTAACCAAGTTCGTTAAGTACATGCCAGAGAACAATGGAATCCTTTCCGCCGGATACAGCAACGAGGATGTGGTCTTCCTTTGAGACCATTTTGAACTTTTTTATAGCCTTTTCCACCCTTCTTCTTACGAATTCAACAAAGTGTTCCTCACACAGGGCAAGGTTGTAAGACCTCAACTTTACAAAGGCTTCCTTTCCGCAGATCCTGCACTTCATAGCCCACTATTATATTGACTTTACCCTGATTTATCACCTGTCTGGTTATGTTTGCCCGTCCTTCAAGTTTGTTAAAGGATGTGTTAAAATTTTTTACATGGCTGAACTGAAAAAGGTGTTTCTTCCAAAAGAGAAACTCGAAGAGAAAGTAGCCGACAACCAGAATCTCATTGCAATTATAAAGAACCTGTTCCTTGAATTTGATGTGGAAGAGAATCCCTTTACCGTTTCCTTCACGGATGTAGATCGCGTTGTTTTACTCCTGATGGGGAAAAAGAGGGACCCTTTCCTTGAGGAGGGGCTCATCCTGCG
>JALSOY010000055.1 GCA_026986235.1 Caldifarciminota bacterium | reverse complement strand
TTAAAGGGGCAAAGACAGGTATCCCTGAAAGGTATTACGATGAGAATGAGCTCAGAACCATGCTGGAAAGCATGGGATTCGGAATAGAGGATGTAAAGAAAACAGACATGGAGATTTTTATCGTGTCAAAAAAGGAGGTGAACCATGAGGATAGCCGTGGCAACAGATGATGGTAAAACCGTGAGATTTGGCCATTTCGGAGATGCTGAAATGTACTACATCTACGACTACGAGAACGGTGAGTTCAGATTTGTGGAGAAGAGGATCAACGATTACACGGACGAAAAACTGGGTATCGAGGAACACAACAATCCCGAAAAGGCCAGATTGATCAAGGAACTTTTATCAGACTGTCAGGTTTTTGTCGGTCATTCGATGGGAAGTAAAAACAGAGAACTTCTTCAGAGGAAGGGGATAAAGATGATCCCTCTTTATAAGAAAAATGTGCCCATTGAAGAGGCTTTGAAACGGGTGAAAGATGAGCTCACTTAGGTTTGTATATGGACCTGTGCCTTCAAGACGACTTGGAAGATCACTGGGAGTCAATCCGATACCGTTTAAGACATGTAATTACTCCTGTGTGTACTGCCAGCTCGGGAGAACTCTACATCTTACAAACCGGAGGCAGGATTTTTTTAGAAAAGAGGAAATTCTGGATGAAATTCTATACGCCGTTGAGGTGAATAGAGGAAAAATAGATTATGTAACATTTGTGGGAGAGGGGGAACCCACTTTAAACAAAAACCTCGGGTGGCTCGTAAGGAGGGCACGGGAAACCGGAATCCCGGTCGCAGTTATCACCAACGGTGCACTTCTGTACAGAGAAGATGTCAGATATGACCTCATGGGAGCAGATGTCGTTCTCCCATCCCTTGATACAGCTATCGAAAGGACATTCAGGGTACTCAACAGACCGCACAGGGAACTTCACATTGACAGAATAATTGAGGGGATGATGGAATTCAGAAGATCATTTGAAGGGAAACTCTGGTTTGAAGTTATGCTCGTTAAGGGAGTTAACGATTCAGAGGAAGAGCTTGAATCCCTGAAAAGGGTCTTTGACCGGATAAATCCTGATAGGATATACATAAATATTCCAATCAGACCTCCTGCAGAGCCCTGGGTAAGGCCACCTGACGAAGAGGCAATTGTGAGAGCAAAGGCCATCCTGGGAGATGTGATACCGATAAACTTTTATGAGACCGGGGACTTCAGCATTCAGGGCTTTGACGATCCTGTGGAGGCGGTTGTGGCAATATGTAGAAGACATCCAATGAGACTCGAGGAGATCGTTGAAACACTTGCCGAAAGGTTTCCCGGTGTCAACAAAAGTTTTCTGGAAAAACTTAAAGATGAAGGAAGACTAAAGAAGATCACATACAGGGGAAAAGAATTTTTCGTGGCACCTGCCACGAGATTTGGAACTCCAGAGTAAGGGAATATAATTAACCGCCACATTAAATTTTCCCTCCCTGAGGTTCTCTCCAGATCGGTAAAGGTGTTTGAATATCAATCAATTTATTTAAAAAGAAACTTTTTTAAAACTTGACAATTTGACAAAGTTGGTTATAATGGATGTAGGAGTTTATGCAACTATGAGAATAAAAAGGAGGGTAAAATGAATGGAAGATTCATCGTAGATGGTGTTCATGAAGGGATGAGCAGGAGGGATTTTCTGAAACTCCTGACGATAGCGACGGCAACCATGGGTCTTCCCGTGTCTTTTGTTAAAAAGCTCGAAGCTGCAATTAAAGCTCCTGACAGACCACCTGTTATATGGCTTCATTTTCAGGAATGTACAGGATGTACAGAGTCATTACTCAGGGCGACCAATCCTGACCTTGCGAAACTTATCTTTGATCTTATCTCTCTCGATTACCATGAAACGATTATGGCGGCTGCCGGAAATCAGGCCGAAGCCGTGCTAACTCACATGATGGAAAAAAATGCGGGAAAGTTCATCTGTGTCGTTGAAGGCTCTATTCCACTCAAAGACGGAGGAATCTACTGCCAGATAGGTGGTAAAAGGGCAGTTGACATATTGAGGGAAGTTTCGGAGAAGGCCGCTGCTATAGTTGCAATAGGAAACTGTGCCTCTTTTGGTGGTGTCCAGTCGGTTGATCCCAATCCCACAGGTGCCTCCGGTGTTCTCGATGTTGTAAAAGATAAGCCTGTGATAAATGTACCGGGCTGTCCACCAAACCCCTATAACATTCTTGCAACTCTTCTTTACTATCTGACATTTAGAAAGGTACCGGAGCTTGATAAGTACAACAGGCCGAAGTTTGCTTATGGCAGGAGGATTCACGATCACTGCCCGAGAAGGGCACACTTCGACGCCGGCAGGTTTGCCCGTGAGTACGGAGATGAAGGACATAGAAGTGGATGGTGCCTTTACCAGCTCGGGTGCAAGGGACCCGTTACATACGCAAACTGTCCCACAACACAGTTTAACGACATAGGTGTATGGCCCATCGGAATAGGGCATCCCTGTGTGGGATGCACAGAGCCAGGAGTGGGATTCCACCTTCCGGTCAGGTTCCGCGTGAAGCCTCAGGAAGTTGTGCCACCTGAAGAGTATCCGCCGATAAAGACCCGCGAAGGTAAGGTAACGGTAGCAGGCGTGGCAGCGGCATCTGCGGCTCTGGGTGCTGCACTTGGTGCTGCCGGTGTGGCGGCATCAAAATTACCCGATAAGGAGGTTGAGAAACATGGCGGAGGAAAAGCCGAAAAATCCTGATAGACGGGAATTCTTGAAAAAGAGTGCCGCAGTTGCCGGAGCTACTCTACTTCCGGGTATGATCGGTGCGAAAACCCATTATGCCTCTGACGAATGGTACGCTATGCTCTACGATGCCACCAGGTGTATAGGTTGTAAGTCGTGTACCGTTGCCTGTAAGAGAGTCAACAATTTGCCACCTGAGACCGAGTACGATGGAATCCACGATATGGCAATGGATCTATCGGCAAAGACGAAGACGATCATAAAGCTATATAAGAGCAAAAACGGCGAGTTCTCATTTGTCAAACGGCAATGCATGCACTGTGTTCATCCTGCATGTGTTTCCGCCTGCCCTGTTAGTGCCATGAGAAAGGACATGAAGACCGGCATCGTTTTCTGGGATCCCTCAAGGTGCATAGGATGCCGTTACTGCATGGTGGCCTGCCCGTTTGAAATTCCAAAGTTTGAATGGGATAAAGCTATTCCCCACATTGTTAAATGTGATATGTGTAAGGACACATATCTAAAAGAAAAGGGAACAACTGCATGTGCCGATGTGTGTCCCACGGGGGCCATCGTTTTTGGTAAAAGGTACGAACTCCTGTTCGAGGCGAAAAAGAGGATCAGGGAACATCCCGAAAGGTATCACCCGAAAGTTTACGGTGAAAGGGATGCCGGTGGCACATCCGTTTTCTACCTTGCTCCAAAAGGAATTTCTTTTGAAGACCTTGGATTTCCTGATCTCGAGGAATCTCCTGCAAGGATCTCGGAAAGTATTCAGCACGGGATATACGAGATTGTTATCCCTCCATTTCTGACGGTCGGTGCCCTGTATCTTGTCCTGAAAAGGTCAAAGAAAGAGGAGGATTGAGATGTTAGAGGATACCCGTTACGAGGTAGTAAAGGGGAGAATTTTCACAAAGACATTTATGATATTCACATTTTTTGTCGCCCTCATGGTGATTCTTCTGGGAATAAGGTTTTTCAAAGGACTTGGTGCGGTTACCAATCTCTCTGACGGTTATCCCTGGGGAATCTGGATCGCTTACGATGTCGTCGTAGGATCTGCGCTTGGTTGTGGTGGGTACGCACTTGCTATTTTAATCTACATTTTGAATAAAAAGGAATTTTCTCCCCTCATGAGGAGTGCCCTTCTCACCGGTGCTCTTGGATATACCATGGCCGGTTTTTCGGTAATCATCGATCTCGGGCGTTACTGGAACACCTATGGATTTTTTGTACCGTCGAGGTGGAACCCTTCTTCCGTTCTTTTTGAAGTGGCAGTTTGCATAATGGCCTATACTCTCGTTATTTGGGTTGAGCTTACCCCTGCCGTTGCCGAGAGAACGGGATGGGACAGGAGAAAAGTGGAGAAGGTCGTCATGATCGCAGCCGTTCTGGGTCTGATTTTACCCACACTTCATCAGTCGTCTCTCGGCTCAATACACCTGATTTCCCTTGGTAAATTGCACCCACTATGGCACTCGGGGTTTCTTCCACTTTACTTCCTATCATCTGTCATTCTTATGGGTTATGCCGTGACTTCGGCCGAATCACTCCTCTCTTCCATGTACTTTGGAAGGCCTTATGAGACTCCTCTTCTGAAAAAACTCACAACCTACATGGTTTACATAGGTTTTGCCTGGATATTGATGAGGTTCCTTGAACTACTACTCTGGGGTAAGTTACCGCTGGTTTTCAAAAGCGGTCTTTACTCGGTGATGTTCTGGATCGAGATTGCCCTTTTCCTCGTACCGTCATACATGCTGTGGAAATTGAGAGGAGAGCTGACTCCCCGGAAGATCTTTGTCTACTCGATCATTTATCTTTTTGCCGGGGCACTCTACAGGTTCAATGTTTACCTCATTGGCTGGAATCCGGGTGATAACTGGGTATATTTCCCGTCATTTATGGAGACATTGATCACACTCGGGATAATTTCATTTGAGTTTTTGATTTACCTTGCTTTTGTTAAAACATTTCCTGTTTTACCTGCAAAGGAGGTTTAAGGTATGAAAATAACGATAGATCCTGTAACGAGAATTGAGGGTCATTTGAGGGTGGATGTCGAAGTAGAAAATGGCAGGGTAAAAAATGCCTGGTCATCCACTCAGATGTGGAGAGGGATTGAGCTCATACTGAAGAAGAGGGAGCCTGAGGATGCATGGGTAATAACCCAGAGGATCTGTGGGGTGTGTACGACTGTACATGCCATTGCGTCTGTCAGGGCAGTGGAGGATGCTCTGAACCTTGAGGTCCCTCTCAACGCTCAGTACATAAGGAATATAATCATCGGTACACACGCAATTCACGATCACATCGTTCATTTTTACCATCTTTCTGCACTTGACTGGGTTGATGTTGTAAAAGCATTGAATGCGGATCCTGTGAAAACTGCAAAAATTGCCCAGAGTCTTTCTGATTGGCCACACAACGGTGTATCTGACTTCAGAGCGGTAAAGGAGAGACTTGTAAAATTTGTATCAAGTGGACAGCTCGGCCCCTTTGCCAACGGATACTGGGGACACCCTGCGATGAAACTGCCTCCCGAGATTAATCTTCTCGCTGTTGCCCATTATCTTCAGGCACTTGAATATCAGAGGTATGCAGATTCTGCCTGTGCCTTACTGGGTGGTAAAAATCCCCACATCCAGAACCTCGCCATTGGCGGAGTGGCAAATCCAATAAACCTCGATAATCAGGCTACCTTGAACATGGAGAAACTGATGAAACTCAAGTTCCTCATTGATAAGGCAGTTGAATTTGTTAAAAAAGTTTATCTTCCTGACGCCATAGCACTTATGTCATTCTACCCCGACTGGTTCACCTACGGAAAAGGAGTTGACAATTACCTTGCTGTTCCCGATTTCCCGCTTGATACCAGAGGTGAATCTTTTGACCTTCCTGGAGGGACAATTTTTGAAGGGGATCTGAGTAATGTTGTCCCTATCAAATCCTTCAAAGACCCACACTTTAGAGAGAATGTAAGGGAGAGCATAACCCATTCCTGGTACAACGGTGACTGGATGAAACACCCGTGGGATGAGGACACGGAGCCGAATTATACAGGTTTCGATCCACGGGGAAAGTACTCCTGGACCAAGGCACCGAGATTTGTGTTTAAAGAGAAGGTTTATCCCATGCAGGTTGGTCCCCTTGCGCAGGTTTTAGTCGGTTATGCGCTTGAACACGAACTTATCAAAAAGTATGTTAAAGACTCCCTGTCATTGGCAGGTAAACTCTCAGGAAAGAGGCTAACCGTCCATCATTTGAAATCAACTGCGGGAAGACATCTTGCAAGAGCTATCAGGACGGCTGTTATTGCCGACATCGTCCAGAAGCACTGGAAGCTCCTTGTGGACAATATATCAAAGGGAGATACTGCCACATGGAACCATTACGAGTATCCATCGGGTCAGATCAGGGGTGTTGGTTTCCATGAGGCGCCCCGTGGAACCCTTTCTCACTGGGTTGTTATTGAGAATGGCAGAATTAGAAATTATCAGGCTGTGGTACCATCAACATGGAATTCTGGTCCCCGGGATCAGAAAAACAGGAGAGGCCCCTATGAGGAGTCGTTGATAGGAAACCCGGTTGCAGATGTCAGAAGGCCCCTTGAAATTCTGAGGACTCTCCACTCCTTTGATCCGTGTATTGCATGTGCTGTCCATGTTTTCGATCCATCAAAGAAAGACTCTGTGGAGGTGAGGGTCCTCTGATAGGAATTATCGGAATCGGGAACATTCTATACGGCGATGACGGAGTGGGAGTACATGTAATTCGGAGATTGAAAGAATGTGACCTGAAGGGAGTGGAACTGGTGGATGGTGGGACGGCGAGTTACTCTTTGCCTGTTCACAGATACGACAGGTTGATTATAGTGGATTCAGTAAAATCGTCCCATCATCCACCGGGATCGATCTTAAAATTCACCAAGGACGACATATTAAGAAGCCGGGTAAAGGGGACATCGCACGACATTGACCTCTGTGATTACATCTCTGCCCTCGAGTTTAAAGGAGAAGCCCCTGAAGAGATCTATCTGATAGGTGTCGTTCCAGAAAACCTCGAGCCCATGGAATTGAGTCTATCTGAAAGGGTAGAGTCGGTCATTCCAGAGGTAATTAAGTTGATCAGGGAGATTGTAGGGGCCTGGATGAAAGGTACATGAAAATCCGGTGAAGGGGGATAAAAGGGGGGTTTTTGAAGCGCCCTCTGGCAAAAGAGATATTTTTCAAACACCGTCCAGAAAGTTCTGAGGGTGTTCGAAAAGTATCTCTCTTTTTAAACTTAATTTGCAGATAGAGATGATTTTTCGATTATCATCCCCCTTGAGTCACCTTGCTGAGGGAGAGGAATTCTCAAAAATCCCCCTTGGTGAAGGGGGATTTAGGGGGATTGAAATTTTAAGCGGTTTGCATCCCCCTTTGTCCCCCTTCTTGCGAAGGGGGATTTTTGTCTCGTAAAATCCTTCTTGGATAAGGGGACTTGTAGTCTCCCAAAATCCCCCTTGGTGAAGGGGGATACAGGGGGATTGCATTTTTAGCGGTTTGCATCCCCCTTTAGTCCCCCTTCTTGCGAAGGGGGATTTTTCGAACAGCCTCCCAGAAAGTTCTTGACAAATTAATCCCCCTTACTTATAGTAAATTTTTGCTATCGAATATGATGATGCAGTCATGTAAAAGGCCATACGGACCCACCCCACAAAACCCAGAGGAGAGATCATGGACGAAATTCTCAGAGTGGACAATGTGTTTCTGAGCTTTGGGGGCGTAAATGCCCTTTTCGATGTGAGTCTCGCGGTTTACAGAGGAGAGATTTTTTCAATCATCGGACCAAACGGGGCGGGAAAAACTTCACTGCTCAACTCAATAAGCGGATTTTACCATCCGCAGAGGGGCAACATTTACTTTGAGGGCAAAAACATAACAAAACTTCCATCCCACAAGAGGGCAGAGCTTGGAATTGCCCGCACCTTCCAGAATATAGAGCTCTTCAAGGGAATGACAGTCCTGGATAACCTCATGCTTGGTGCCCACATTCACATGAAATCCGGCGTCCTCTCCGGCGGTATTTACTGGGGATTTGCCGAAAAGGAAGAGCTTGCCTTCAGAGAAAAGATTGAAGAAATTATAGATTTCCTCGAGATTGAGCACATCAGATACGCAGTTACAGGGCAACTCTCTTACGGCTTGCAGAAGAGGGTGGAACTTGGCAGGGCACTCGCTATGGATCCCAAAATTATTCTTATGGATGAGCCCATGGCGGGGATGACCATTGAAGAAAAGGAAGACATGGTAAGATTTATCATAGACATAAACGAGGAGAGGGATGTCACCGTCGTGCTCATAGAGCACGACATGGGCGTGGTTATGGACATCTCCGACCGTGTCGCCGTTCTCGACTTCGGGAAAAAGATAGCTGAAGGCAAGCCTGAGGAGGTCAGAAAGGACCCCAGGGTTATCAGGGCGTACATTGGTGAAGAATTTTAAACTCTCACAAGGGAGATTTTATTATGGGTAATTATACCTTCCCCAAGCTTCTGAGAGAGAAGTACCTTAAGTGGGGGGATAATAAGGTTGCAATTCGAGAGAAGGATTACGGAATATGGAACGAGGTTACCTGGAAAGGATATTATGAGAATGTGAAGTATTTTGCCCTTGGCCTCAAAAAACTGGGATTTGAGCGTGGAGAACATATTTCGATAATCGGGAATAACGAGCCTGAATGGGTATATGCGGAACTGGCGGCCCAGAGCCTTGGTGGAGCCGTTATTGGAATTTATCAGGACTCCACTCCACCGGAGATAAAGTACATAGCTGAACTCTCGGATTCTGTCTATGTTATCACAGAGGATCAGGAGCAAACGGACAAGCTCCTTGAAATCAAAGACGAGCTTCCTCTCCTTCGTAAGGTTATTTACTGGGATCCCAAGGGCATGAGAAATTACAGAGACCCTATCCTTATGAGCTTTAAAGAGGTCCAGGAGCTGGGAAGGGAGTTTGAGAAAGAGCATCCCAACCTCTTTGAAGAGGAAATAGACAAGGGCAACGAGGAGGATATTGCCCTGATACTGACCACATCCGGTACAACAAGTCTCCCAAAGCTTGCCATGCTCACGCACAAAAACATGCTAAAGATGGCGGAAAACCTGCTTGTTAAGGTGGATCCCATGTATCCGGATGACGAATTTGTTTCCTTCCTGCCTCTTGCCTGGGTGGGTGAGCAGATGATGTCCATATCAGGAGGCCTTCTTATCGGTTTTACTGTCAACTTTCCAGAGGAGCCCACCACGGTTACAGAAAACATCAGAGAAATAGGACCGCATGTGATGTTTTCTCCACCCCGTGTCTGGGAGGGGATCGTATCCATGATTCAGGTGAAGATCGAGGATTCCACTCCTTTAAAGAAGCTGGTTTACAGAACTTTCATGCCCATTGGTTACAGGATGGCGGACTTTAAATTTAACAAGCAGAAACCGCCCCTGAAGTGGAAGATTCTTTACAAAATAGGATACTTCATGCTTTTTAGAGCCCTGAAGGATCGAATAGGAATGTCCAGGATCCGTAAGGCTTACACGGGTGGCGCTGCTCTTGGACCCGATGTTTTCAGGTTTTATCACGCAATTGGCGTTAATCTCAAACAGATCTATGGTCAAACTGAGATTGCCGGTATCTCCGTTGTGCACAGGGACGACGGCATCAAGTTTGAAACTGTTGGAAAGCCCATTCCGGAGACAGAGATCAGGATATCAGAGGAGGGAGAGATTCTCTCGAGGTCACCAAGTGTTTTTAAAGGCTATTATAAGAATCCAGAGGCAACGGCGGAGGCCCTGAAAGACGGGTGGCTACATTCAGGAGACGCAGGTTATATCGATGAGGATGGCCACCTCGTTGTTATAGATAGAATGAAGGATGTGATGCGCCTTTCCGACGGTAGCATTTTCTCCCCTCAATACATTGAAAACAAGTTGAAGTTCAGTCCATACATCAAAGAGGCTGTTGTGTTCGGTAAGGACAAACCTTATGTCACGGCTTTTATAAACATTGATTATGAAAATGTTGGAAAGTGGGCGGAGAACCACCAGATCGCTTATACGACTTATACGGATCTCTCCCAGAAACCTGAAGTTTACGAGCTTATAAGGAAGGATGTGGAGAGGGTGAATAAACAGTTACCTGAGGCTGCAAGGATCAAAAGATTTCTGATCCTTCATAAAGAACTCGATGCAGATGATCAGGAGCTTACGAGAACGAAAAAGGTCAGGCGGAGGTTCATTGAGCAGAAATACAATGAACTTGTAAGGGCCATGTACGAAAACAGGGATAATGTTGAGGTTCAGGCGAGGGTGAAGTACAGAGATGGAAGGGAGGCCGTTATAAAGGCCTTTGTTAAAGTGGAAACCATGTTTTAATAAGGGAGGTTAGACCTTGCAATACTTCGTACAGCTTCTTGTTACCGGATTGGTGCTTGGAAGTGTATATGCCATGGTAGCCCTGGGATTTGTGTTGATTTATAAATCATCGAGTGTTATAAACTTTGCCCAGGGTGAGCTTGTTCTTATCGGAGCTTATATGGCACTGTGGATGACTGTTTCGCTCCACATTCCCTTTTTGATCTCCTTCGTGTTAACGCTTGTTTTTGCCGTTATCCTGGGATTTGCTATTGAGAGGCTGTTTTTGAGGCCCATGATAGGAGAACCCATCCTTTCTGTGATAATGCTGACCATTGGACTTTCTGCCTTTCTCAAAGGTCTTGTCATCATTCTCTGGGGGACCGAGACCCGTGTGTTTCCCGAAATTTTTTCACAGGAGCCTGTGAAACTCGGATTTGTCCGGATCTCGCAGGTTTACATCTGGTCCCTCGTGCTTTCGATAATCTTCCTCGTAATCTTCACATTGTTTTTCAAGTACACAGACATAGGGATTGCCATGAGGGCAACTGCTGACGACCAGACAGCGGCGCTCTCCATGGGAATTTCAGTGAAACGCGTCTTTGCCATGGCCTGGGCAGTTGCCGCCGTGGTGGCTGCAGTAGGTGGTATCCTTCTCGGTAACATAAATGGAATCAACATATCTGTTGCCCAGTTCGGCCTGAGAGTATTCCCTGTGGTTATTCTCGGAGGGCTTGATTCTGTCCCGGGGGCGATAATCGGTGGTTTTATCATTGGAATAATTGAGAACCTGGCAAGTGGTTATCTTGACCCCTACTTTGGTGGAGGAGTCAGGGAAGTGGCCTCGTTCGTGGTTCTGGTTATAATTTTGATGATCAAACCTTACGGACTTTTTGGACTTGAAAGGATAGAGAGGGTATAGCCATGTACAGATTGCCATGTGGAACATTTAATACGACATACAAGCAGGATATGGCACTTTTCAGGACGAAGTTCCTGAAGTTCTGGGTTACAATGTTTTTCGTTTTCCTTCTGGTGTTCCCCTTTGTCGCCAATGTTTACCTGCTCTCACTGGCAAATATTATTGGTATAGCGGTTGTGGGGGCCCTGGGACTCAACATTTTGACGGGTTTTGCAGGTCAGATCTCCCTGGGTCATGGCGCATTTATCGGCGTGGGGGCATATACATCTGCGCTCCTTGTTATGAGGTTACATGTACCCTTCTGGTTTGCCCTCCCTGCTGCAGGCTTTTTTACTGCTATTGTGGGTATGATTTTCGGAATACCGTCCCTGCGCGTAAAGGGTCTCTATCTGGCAATTGCCACTCTTGCTGCTCAGGTAATAATCAACTTTGTAATGATACACTGGTCCAGCCTTACCAAGGGAACATCCGGCCTGCCTGTTGATCCCCCGAGGCTCTTCGGGCTGGTTTTTGATACGGATCAGAAATACTATTTCATTACCATGACATTCGCTGTACTTGCCACGACATTCGCAAAAAATCTTCAGAGAACGAGGGTTGGAAGGGCATTTATGGCCGTGAGGGACAACGACCTTGCAGCTGAGATCATTGGAATAAATCTATTTAAGTACAAGCTTCTTGCTTTCTTTGTGAGCTCTTTTTATGCAGGTATTGCAGGTGCACTCTGGGCACACTATGTGACCATTATTACACCTGAGCACTTCACGATTGCAGAATCCATCAACTACCTGGCCATGATAATTATCGGAGGTATTGGAAGTGTCCTGGGCTCCATATTTGGGGCAATTTTCATGGTTCTCCTGCCAGAGGTGTTGCGACTAATTGCAGACGCACTTTCAGGTGTTTACCCTTCGATTGGAAACTTTTTCTCGGCCATGAGGGAAGTTGTGTTTGGTCTTACAATCATTCTTTTTCTCATTTACGAGCCTGATGGTTTAAACCACAGATGGCAGATGATTAAAGCGTACTGGAAACTCTGGCCGTTTTCATATTAGGTTAATTTAAAAGGAGGTGTGCTATGATGCAAAGATGGATGAAGGGGATCGTGTATCCCCTGGTAATGGTGGCCGTAGTGGCCATGGGAGTAACTCTGCCAGGGAAGGCAGAGGCGAAAAAGGAAATCAAACTGGGAGCGCTGTTCGACATTACAGGTCCTACCGGCGATGTAGGCTGGCATTATGCTGACGGAGTACGCGATTACATTAAATACATCAACGAAAAGGGAGGGATAGGTAACGGCGTTAAAATCAAGCTTATCTGGACTGATTATCAGTACAAAATTCCTCAGGCAATCTCCACCTATGCAAAGCTTGTGAAGCAGGACAAAGTGGTGGCTATCATAGGATGGGGTACGGGTGACTCCGAGGCACTGAAAGAGAAGATCGTAAGGGACAAGATACCGTATATTTCTGCATCATTCTCCCAGCACCTCGTCTGGCCTCCGAAGTGGAACTTCCTTCCCGTGACAACCTATGCAGACCATGTGAGAGCCGTGATGAAGTACATGAAAGATCACTGGAACAAGAAAAGACCTCTCAGGATGGCTCTGATTTACAACGATACGGGATATGGAAGAGCTCCCATCAAGCCTGCCAAGGAATATGCCAAAGAACTTGGAATAGACCTCGTTGACATCGAGGTCGTGGGTCTGCGTGCCCTCGAGGCTACCTCTCAGCTTCTCAGGATAAAGGAGAAAAAGGCCGACTTCGTATTTATACAGGAAACATTCATGGCGACCAGCACGATTCTGAAGGATGCCAAAAAACTCGGTATGGACAATGTGGTCTTTACGGGTAACTTCTGGGGTACAGGGCAGAAACTTGCAGAGCTTGCAGGTGATGCAGCTGAGGGTTATCTCGGTGCCATGCCCTTCGGTATATGGTCTGACAACTCCGAAGGCATAAAGTTTGCTAAGATGTTGAATGAGAAGTATCATCCCAATGTGAAGTACAGGGAGCCTCAGTACATAACAGGTATGGTCAATGCAATGATCATGGTTCATGCCATCGAGATGGCACTGAAGGAGAAAGGGAACTACAAGAAGGTTAAGGGACCGGATGTGTTCAAGGCTCTTGAAAGTATGAAGAATTTTGACACCAAGGGATTGACCACACCGGTATCTTACAGTCCAAACGAGCACAGAGGGGCAAAGGGGATAAGGCTTGCAACGATAAAGAACGGGAAGCTTGTAGCGGCGACAGACTGGTTTGAGGTCCCACCGGTGCCGGAGTGGGAGAAGAAAGGAGAGTAAAATAGATTTTTGGGGGGCGGCGCCTCTGGCGCCGCCCCCCAAAAAACTTCCATTATACCATGCTTGTACTCAACAACATCGAAGTTATCTATAACCAGGTAATTCTTGTCCTTAAAGGTGTCTCCCTCGAAGTTCCTGACGGAGACATAAGAGCACTTCTGGGCGCCAACGGCGCCGGTAAAACCACAACTCTCAAAGCCATATCAGGTCTTCTCAAGGAAGAGGATGGAGAGGTAACTGATGGAAGCATAGAGTTTAATGGAGAAAGGATTGATAAAAAGTCAGCTGAAGAAATAGTGAAGCTGGGAATCTTCCAGGTGATGGAAGGGAGAAGAGTCTTTGAACACCTGACCGTTGAAGAAAACCTCCGTGCCGGAGCCTACACCAGAAAAGATAAGAAAAATGTGAAAAGTGACATGGAGATGGTTTACTCCTATTTCCCCAGGCTCAGGGACCTGAGGAACAGGGTCGCCGGTTATCTCTCAGGTGGAGAACAGCAGATGCTTGCCATAGGAAGGGCACTCATGGCCCGGCCAAAACTCATGCTCCTCGATGAACCCTCCCTCGGACTTGCCCCCCTTCTTGTAAAAGAGATCTTCGAAATAATACAAAAAATCAATAAAGAGGAAGGTGTCGGAATTCTGATAGTGGAGCAAAACGCAATGGCTGCACTTAACATTGCCTCCTATGGGTACATTATGGAAAACGGAAGGATCGTCATGGATGGTCCTGCCGAAAAGTTAAAGGAAAATCCCGATGTTAAGGAGTTTTACCTCGGACTCACAGAGGTGGGCAAGAAAAAGAGTTTCAGAGAAGTGAAACACTACAAGAGAAGGAAAAGATGGCTCACATAAGGGGGTAAAAGTGAATCTCAGAGAAAGAAGAGAGAAAAAACTCAAAGAGATAGTTGAATTTGCGTATAAAAATTCGCCTGCATTTAAAGAGAGGATGGACGGAGCGGGCCTTACTCCAGGGAATATAAAAACTATTGAAGATCTCGAAAAAATTCCTGTTATCAGAAAGGACAATCTGGTTGAGATTCAGGCGAAGAATCCACCGTTTGGAGGGCTACTTGGTGTTTCGATCCCGTCGTTAAAAAGGATTTTTCAGTCTCCAGGTCCTATATACGATCCTCAGGGGGAAGAAGAGGATTACTGGAACTGGAAGGAGCCGCTCCTTGCCGCTGGATTCACTTCAGGGGACATCGTAATTAATACATTCTCATACCATCTATCCCCTGCTGGAATTATGTTTGATGAGGGGCTCAGGGCGATAGGTGCCACTGTTGTTCCCACAGGTGTGGGTAACACTGAGCTTCAGGTTAGAATAATCAATGATCTGCGGGCAACTGGCTTTATCGGCACCCCCAGTTTTTTGATGACCTTACTAAAAAAATCACAGGAGCTCGGGACAGAGTTTACAATAAAAAAGGCTTTCGTAACGGCTGAGCCCTTCACACCTTCACAGAGGAGAACTTTTGAGGAAAATGGTATAACAGCTTATCAGGGATATGGGACCGCTGATGTTGGCGCCATAGCTTATGAATGTGAGTACAGGGAGGGCATGCATGTTATTGAAAATGTTATTCTCGAGATTGTTGATCCAGAGACAGGAAAGAGTCTTCCACCGGGTGAAATAGGAGAGGTGGTTGTTACCCTTTTTAACAAGACATATCCTCTAATCAGATTTGGCACGGGGGACCTTTCAAAGTTGTTGTCCGGTAAATGTGGATGTGGGCGAGAGACGGAAAGGATTGCAGGTTTTCTCGGTAGAATAGGCGATGCCGTGAAGGTGAGAGGGATGTTCGTTCATCCCGGACAGATTCAGGGGATTTTGAAAAGATACGATATTTTTGCTGATTTTGTCGCTGAAGTTACACGGGAAGGCGATAGGGATTTCTTACATCTAAAAGTGGAAACATCCGATATCAGACAGGCCGAGGGAATGAGGGATGAAATCCTTGAGAAGTTGAGAGATGTACTCAGGGTTCGAGTGGATAGGCTTGAATTCGTCAGCTTAAATAGTTTAAAATCTAAAAATAAAATTATTGACAAAAGGGAATGGAAATAAGGAGGATGAGTTATGTTCGTTAAAGATGTTATGACGCCAAGTCCAATAACGGTAACTCCGGACACGCTGGTGATAGACGCTGAGAAAACCATGAGGGAGAATAAGATTCGTGCCCTCCCTGTGGTTAAAGGTGATAAACTTGTAGGGATTGTTACCATCAATACTTTGAGAGAGGCCATGCCTTCAAAGGTAACGACCCTCAGTCAGCACGAGGTCCAGTATTTACTTCTGAAGCTGAAGGTAGAGGATGTGATGACGAGGAATCCCATTACGGTAAATGAGAACGCACTCCTTGAGGAGGCAGCGATTTTGATGAACAAGTACAGGATAGGACATCTGCCCGTTTTGAATGATGAAAAGAAGCTCGTGGGGATAATTACGGAGACTGATATTTTCAAGACGATGATAAAGATTCTGGGCCTTGAGGAGGAAGGAATAAGGTTGACTATTGAAGACATTCCTGTTGAGGCTGGTAAAATTGCAGACATCATCTGTACCATTTCACAGTTCAATCCACTGATTTTGAGTCTGACGACTCTCATGTCGCCTGATAAGAAGAAGAGAACCATCGTTATGAGGATAAAGGTTGCAAATCCTGACAGGGTATTTTCAACTCTCAGGGATAAGGGGTATAGGATTTTCGTGAAATACTGAACTGTGGCTCACGGGAGGGAGTGGTTTGTATCCTGTAGGGGTTGTGCTTTAATATTTTAAAAATCACTTTGCGAGGATCCCGGAAATGGTAGTAGTTTTAACGATCTTTGTTCTTGGAGTAATTATTTTTGTTCATGAGTTTGGCCACTTTCTGGCGGCGAAGCTTGTCGGGATATATGTAGAAACCTTTTCAATCGGTTTTGGTCCGAGACTTTTTTCCTTCAGATTCTGGAACACTGATTTTCTACTATCTCTCGTTCCGTTTGGTGGTTATGTGAAGATGAAGGGAGACAATCCCGAAGAGACGACCTATGCTGGAGACGAATTTCTGGGTAAACCCGTTCCTCAGAGGATATTGGTCGTTATTTCAGGTCCGTTGATGAATCTCATACTGGGATTTGTGGTGTTTTTCGCTGCCTACAGATTTGTGGGTTTCACATCCATCCCCGGTAACC
>JALSOY010000054.1 GCA_026986235.1 Caldifarciminota bacterium | reverse complement strand
TGCTCCTCGGGTTTTTCCTGTCAATCTCAATATCCGCAATGTTGTTAAAGGACATTGCCGCTGTTCTCAGACCAAAGACGGCAATTGTGATCCAGAAGAGTTCTCTGAGATCAGGAGTTCCACTCAAAAAGGCTCCCATGTAGGCAAAGGGAAGTGAAAAGAGAGTGTGTTCAATCCTGACCAGTCTCAGAATTCCTGTAAGACCAGAGGAGTGAGTTTCCCCGGGGTCCCAGCTCATAGAAGCCCGAGTTTTTCCCATTTTTCGTCAACCAGTTTTCTGGTTTCTTCGTCAACTTCAACCATTTGTGGCCATTCTTTACCTGTTTCCTCTCTGAGTTTTCTCGTTGCGTCTATGCCCAGCTTGCTACCCATGCCGGCGTAACGGGTGGATGGATCGAGCACATCCGTATGAGTATTGGGAACGACGAGTACATCCCTCTGTGGATCAACATTTGCAGAGATCGCGAAAATCACCTGGTTTATGTCGGAGGGGTTAACATCGTGGTCAACCACGACGATTGCCTTTGTCAGGGAAAATTGACCGGTTCCCCAGAGTCCCATCATCACCTTTTTCGCATGACCGGGATACCTTTTCTTAATGGAAACAATGGCAAGGCCCTGAAACATTCCGTACTCAGGCAGGTTAAGCTCCACGATCTCCGGGAAGATCATTCTTACGAGTGGGAGGAATATCCGTTCAATTGCCTTACCAATCACGGCATCTTCAAGAGGAGGAAGTCCCACGACTGACCCGAAATAAATCGGATCTTCCCTTACGAATACCTTTTCAAGGTGGAATACCGGATAGAGGTCCTCAGGATCGTCGTAATATCCGAAATGGTCTCCGAAGGGCCCTTCTTTGTGCAGATCCTGAGGATCCACATAACCTGTCAGCACAACTTCAGCGTGGGCAGGAACTGTGAGGCCGTCAAGCTCAACGACTTCCACGCCTTCTCCGCGGATTATCCCTGCGAAAAGGAGTTTATCAAAGGGAAACGGTATGGGAGATGCTCCTGTCAGAAGGAGTCCCGGGTCTCCTCCGATGACTATTGCAACTTTCATTCTTCCACCTGTCTTCTCGAAAGCCATCCTTCCCCTTTTGTGTATCTGCCAGTGGATTACCCCCCTTTTTTCATCCAGTATCATAACTCTGTAAACGCCGATGTTGGTGATTTTTTTCTCGGGATCCCATGTAAAGACGAGGGGATAGGTGAGATATCTTCCTCCATCACCACTCCAGCTTTTGAAGGCGGGTAGATCAAGGAGAGTGACATCGTTTTTCTCTCTTAGAGGGGTTCTTCTTGCGCGTTTGGGTGTAAATTTTCCAAAACCTATGATTTCTCCCAGTGTTTTCAACTTCCCGCCAATACCTGTTGAAGGTGGTTCAAGGGCTGGTTTAACGAGCCTTTCCCCGATTTCCTCGAGCCTCTTGACACCAAATGCCTTCCTCAGTATATCCAGCGAGCAAAAGAGATTTCCTGCCACTCGCCACCCGGGGTGTCCCTCAATCTTCTCGAAGAGCACCGCAGGTCCTCTCCTGTACATGACCCTCCTCAGAATTTCAGGGATTTCAAGTACCGGGTTCACGGGAATACCGGTTTTTTTAAGACATCCTTCCTTTTCGAGTAAATCGATGTATTCTCTTAGATCCTTTGTGGCCATAGAATTAACCTCCTCCCCACCTTCTATAAAGTTTACTATCCACCCCGAGCTGATCAAAAACTTTACCGATGACATAGTTTATCATGTCCTCAACTGTTTTCGGTTTGTGATAAAATGCCATCACAGGTGGCAAAATGATGCCACCTGCGCGTGACACACGGGCCATGTTTTCAATATGAATCAGACTCAAAGGGGTTTCTCTCACCACGAGGACGAGTTTTCTCCCCTCCTTCAATGCAACCGATGCCGTCCGTGTGATAAGATCGTTGCTTATCCCTCCTGCTATCATTGAAAGTGTGTTCATCGAGCAGGGGATAACCACCATTGCATCAAATGGATATGATCCACTTGAAAAGGGAGCCATCAGATCGCTGTTATCAAAGTTTTTAACACCCTTTATATCGCGTGAAGACATGGACGCCTCGGCTTTCAGCGTCTTTTCCCCCCATTCACTCACGACGAGGTTGACTTTAAACCCGAGGTCCAGGGCCTTTTCGACGAATTTTACGCCGAGAACTGCTCCACTTGCTCCTGTTATTCCAACAACGAGCTCCATATCACACCCCCCTGAAGAGGTCAAATATCAACTTTTTACCCTCTTCCGCAGAGGTATTTTTGAGATCAATGATCCTTTTAACCACCGCTGGCCTGTGACTGAAAAAGTACACTCTGTCGGAAATATGGAAAAGTTCTTCGATCTGATGAGACACTATCACCATTGAAATACCGTTCTTTTTCAGATTCATCAGGCTGTCAAGCAGATTATCAACCGAGGAGACATCAAGTCCGGCAAACGGTTCGTCAAGAAGGATAATATCGGGCTCAAGGACAAGAGCCCGTGCAATGGCGACCTTTTTCCTGGTTCCACCGCTCAGCTGAGACGGATAGCTCTGGAGATAACGGGATATGCCGAGGTCATCTGCGGTTTTTTTGACCCTGTTTTCTGTGACTTTGGAAGGTACTTTTCTGAACTTAAGTCCAAGGGAGATGTTTTTCCAGACATTGAACCATGGAAAGAGAAGGTCATCCTGTGGAATCATGGCCACCTTACCCGAGATTCTCACTTTTCCGGAATCCGGACTCTCAATATCGCTCAGAATTCTCAAGAAGGTCGTTTTCCCGCATCCGTTTGGTCCCACTATACCCACCAGTTCCCCATTTCCCAGGGAAAAGTCTATCCCTCCAAGGATCAAGTTTGTTCCAAAGGATTTTTTCAGATTTCTAACCTCGATCACATCTTCCATCGCAGTGTCCATTTCTCAGCGGGTTTAAGAATGAGAAAATCAATTCCAATCATAAGTAAAATCAAAAGAATCGACCAGGTGAGTACTCCAGGGATTCTTGCAAGGTCGTAATTATAAACTATCCTGTAACCGATTCCGCCTGATGCTCCGAAGGCTTCGGCGACGACACTTATCCTCAGAGCTATTCCCATTGCCGCCCGTGAAGCGCTTATTACATAGGGAATGCTACCGGGAAGTAAGACATAGATAAATTCCTGTAGTTTTGTGGATCCAAGCATTTTGCTGACTTCAATAAGCTTTTTGTCAAGGAGACTCACCGCACCGAGGGTACTGGTTAAAAGAACGGGGTACACGGCAAATGTGGTTACAAGGACAGGTGGTATTGAACTTGTAACTCCAAAAATTATTATCGTTAAAATTGACCATACGAGTACAGAAACGCTCTGTACAAAAGTATTTACAGCGTTGAAAAAGTCCTTTGCAAGCCTGTTGAAGTAGGAAATCATGACGGATATTATAGAAAGGACGAACGCAAGGGTAAAGCCCAGAAGCGAATTTAAAAGGGTCTTTCCCGTTGATGTGGCGTATTCACGAGGTGAGACTGAGATGGCATAATTTAATGTTTCCCTTATAGACGGGAAAAAACCACCTGAAAAGCGGGAAGCGAGAGTCCAGATCAGGAAAATTAAAAAAATCAGTAGGACCCAGCCTGTGGTCGGTAAAAAATGGACATGGGTATGACCGTTGGATCCCTTTTCAGATATCCACCTTTCCATGCAATCTTCCAGACCAGTTTTATATTTTCCTCCATCCTTTTGTCAAGACTTCCCGGATAAATCTTCACCCTTGAGTATATCCTGCGTGCAAGATCTTCATCAAAATTATAAAGTCTAACGAGAGTTTTTACAGTTGAATCCGCGTTTTCTATCCAGAATCTTGCTGCCCTTTTGCGAAGTTTTAAAAATTCGTCAATGGACCGGGAATCTTTGAACCTGGGTGATGTCACCCAGAGGAGCATGACTGGATCGCCCTGATACCCGAGCTTTTTCCATAAGTGGGTAAAGTCTGTCACAATGTGGCCCCCCTTTGATAGCACAATGCTGACGAGAGGTTCCCATGCGACGATGGCGTCTGCGTCACCTTTCATAAGAATGTCAGGGAGTGCCCCTGGAGGGGCGTTAATAACTGTAAAGTCCCTCCCTGCAGAAAGCCTGTAAACCTCTTTCATATAACTTTTGAATGTCATGTAAGTGCCAGAAGAAAGGAGGGCCGCCACGGTTTTGCCTCTGAGATCGTGGGGAGTTTTAATTTCTAATGACAATATGGCCTGATTCTGAAACATGTCAGCTGCCACGATTGTGATTTCATGGCCGTCAAGGTAGAGCTTTGCCGCCATCTCAGCGGGAATTACAGCGAGGTCCACCTCTCCTTTAACAAGGGCAGTGATAATTTCAGGTGTTTTTCTGAAGCGAACGGCTTTTACCCCATTCATTACATCGAGGGTCGATATGCCCGAAAGCAGGGTACCTGCCCTGATCTGCCCTGA
>JALSOY010000053.1 GCA_026986235.1 Caldifarciminota bacterium | reverse complement strand
TGCGCGCTGTCAACTCCACTCCCCTTTGCAAGAAGGGGGATGCTTTCCACCAACTTGCCTCTTTCTTGAAATGTTCTCGCCGTTAAAATATCATTTACACTCCATGATCAGCCTGTTGACCAATCTGTTTCGATCCCGCGCCTTTAAAAAGGCAGATTTTAAGTTCAACGGTAAAATACCCGGGGGATCTCCCGCAATTTTTATCTTTCCAGAGGACAGGACCCCCTTTCTACCAGCAGCAGGTCTTTTTTACTCACTTTTGAAATATCATGGTAACATTATGGCCATCGGACTACCGGAGATCTCCCAGGGGTTTAAATACCACTTCCCTCATGTGGATTTTCTGGAATTTAATCCGCAAAAGCCTGTACATCTGGAAAAACAGGACTCCGTAATATATCTTGGCTCCATATACAGGGATGTATTTTACAACTTCCCTGAAATTTGCAGGGGTAAATTCAGTGTTGCAACGAGGGGATTTGATTCTCATTACAACCTGCTGGTTGACACAGAATTCAACTCTTATCCGGATTTCGTCAAAAATTTTCTGAAGGTTCTCGGAATTCCAGATTTTGCAGGTGAATTTCTGGACAAAATCAGGCCACCTCAGGATGTACGCAAAAATCATCTGATTCTGGACACGAAAAACCCCTCAAGGTTCAGGAAACACCTGATGAAGACGCAAAAGAGAATATACTCCACCACTCACATTCAGGATACAGAATTTATCGGAGATCTTCCCTTTTCGGAAAAGCTGAAGGTCCTTTCCTCTGCCTGCTGTCTGGTTTCCGAGGATAGTTTATTCACAGGTTATGCTTTACATTATCAGATACCCGTTTACGGTGAAAACTGCTCAAAGTACTTTAAAAATCCGCTCTGCAAGGATTTTGAGGAACTGGTAAAATGAGAGACAGACTCCTGCCTGCAGGTCTATTGATACTTGCCCTATTTACAGCCTCCACCCTCATTCTTACCCAGCCCGTTATAAATCAGGTGAAAAAGGAGGTCCTGAAATCGACGAGAATAATGGCTCAGCTCTTCTCCGGCCTGATTTTAAGTGCAATTGAAGAAAAAAGCGTCGCCGATGTGTTAAAAGAAGGCCTGAAGGACATCGACTTTCCCGTGATAGTCACAGACCACATGGGTATCCCGAGGGCCTGGAAAAATATAAACATCGATCCCAACAGGTTTTCTGCAAGGGACCTTGAGAGGCCCGAAAAGTTAAAAAACGACCCTGAATACAGAAAACTCCTGTGGACCCTTGGAAGGCTTTCCCGGCTACATCCCCCTGTTGAAATACTTAAAGACGGTGAGGTCGTGGGTTACATCTACTACGGAGACCCACCAATTTTGAACTATCTGAGGGTTTTACCCTTTCTTCTCCTATCAGTTGCAATCCTTTCGTTTCTCGGCCTATTCTGGGCGGCAAAGTCCATTCAGACCTATCAACTTGAAACCCTGTGGGTGAATTTTGCCAAAGGTCTCGCCCATCAGATGGGTACACCCGTATCATCCCTCTACGGCTGGTACGAGTACCTGAAACTGGACCCCGGTGTGGACCAGTCGATTGTTGAGGAAATGGGTAAAGATCTTGAAAGAATGAAGTCAATCCTGCGGAGATTTTCCAAAATAGGTAACGGTGGTAAACTCCAGGAAGTCAATCTCAAGGAGATGATCGAAGAAACCGTGGAGGAACTCCGTAAGAGGTTTTTGAAAGATATTGAGATCACCATGGACCTTGACGACAACGCCATCGTCTTTGGAGACAGGGAACTACTCTCATGGGCCGTTGAAAATCTCCTCAAAAACGCCTACGAGGCCAGAAGAGACGAAAATCCGAAAATCCGAATAGAACTGAAAAGAAAAGGGGATAGAAAGATCATCAGGGTTATAGACAACGGTAAGGGAATTCCAAAGGACAAACGGAAGTTTCTCTTTAAAAAAAGTTTCACCACCAAAGAGAAGGGATGGGGAATGGGTCTTGTACTCACCAGAAGAATAATTGAGGATACCCACGGTGGTAAAATCAGGCTCAAGAAGAGTGAACCCCTTGATGAAACGATCTTTGAAATCGAACTATGAAAATTCTTGCAGCTCCCAACTCCTTTAAAGAGAGCCTTACCGCAATACGGATAGCTGAAATTATAGCAAAAACTCTCGAGAGTCTCCACAGCTTCAGAGTCCTAAAACTCCCGGTGGGAGACGGCGGGGACGGTACTCTCGATGCCGTGGTTTACTCCGGAAACGGGAAATTCAAAAAGTTTAAGGTCCACGGTCCTCTCATGGACGAAGTTGAAGCCCGTATTGGCCTCATCGGTTCTAAAATTTCCTTCATCGAGATGGCTGAAGCCTCTGGAATCAAACTCGTCCCCGTGGATAAAAGAGATCCTCTTTACACCACGACTTTTGGAACGGGTGAGCTCATCCTGAAAGCTATGGAGCTGGGCATAGAGGAGATAATCCTCGGGGTTGGCGGATCTGCCACAGTTGACGGCGGTATAGGCGCCCTCTCTGCTCTCGGATTCAAATTTCTTGACGGAAGCGGGAAAGAGGTTCCACCCACTGGTGAGGGCCTTATCCGGTTCAGAAAAATAGTACCACCTGAAAAGCTCCCGGATGTGAGGATAAAAATCGCCGTGGATGTCATGAACCCTCTGCTTGGGAAAAGGGGGGCGGTCAGGGTTTACGGTCCTCAAAAAGGGTTAAAACCTGAGTACTTTGAGCCCTTTGAAAATGGACTTAAAAGACTCAGGGACAAGATACTTAAAATTACCGGGAAGGACATCGATGTACCGGGTGCAGGAGCCGCAGGTGGAATAGCTGGAAGTTTTTACGGCCTCCTGAACGCGAGTATAGAATCCGGAATTGAGCTCGTGCTGAAAATCATCGACTTCGACAGCACACTGCAGGATGCAGACCTTGTGATAACGGGTGAAGGGAAAATGGACTATCAGACCCTGTTCGGAAAGGCCCCATTTGGCGTTGCAAAACATGCAAAAAGTAAAGGGATCCCCGTTATCGCAGTCGCCGGGTCCGTCGAAGACGACGAGAAACTCCTTTCCCATTTCGACGCCCTCTTCCCCATAGTGCGTGGGCCTGTAAGCCTCAGCTCAGCATTGAAAGAAGCCGAAAAAAATCTTGAAAAAACGATCCTTTCAATCGGAAAACTTTTAATTGTGTGCAGGTCAAAAGGTGGAGAATAAAATGAAAAGATTAATTTTGCCTTTAGCCATCATCCTTTCAGGATGTAAGGTGAGCCAGAAAATACCTGAACCTTCAAGGTGGTTCTATGCCCAGAGGGCATATCCGGATGGAATTATTCCACAAGAGGCCCTCGAAAGGGCAAGAGAAGACTACCGGAATCTGACATGTAAATTCCCGGGTAACTGGACATTTTCAGGACCAGTCAACATAGGCGGACGGGTAACAGCCATAGCCGTCAACCCCATGAACACGAATGTGATCTATGTGGGAACGGCTGACGGAGGGATTTTTAAATCCATCGACGGCGGCAATACCTTCTCTCCCATTTTTGACGATGTTGGAGTCCTTTCAATAGGTGCTCTCGCCATTGATCCAATTGATACGGCAACGGTATATGCCGGAACCGGTGAGGCCAATTCTTCAGGTGACTCCTTCGATGGAAATGGAATTTATGCCTCTTACGACGGAGGAGCCACATGGGTTCACCTTGGACTCGACAGTACGGCTCACATTGCCAGAATTGTGGTAAGTCCGGAAAACGACAGCATAATTTTTGTAGCTGCCATGGGAAGACTCTTCTCCACCGGTCCGGAGAGGGGACTTTACAGAAGTACAGACAGAGGTGCCACCTGGGAAAGGGTTTTATTTGTTAACGATACCACGGGGTGCGTTGATGTGGTAATAAATCCACCTGATACCGTTTACGCTGCCATGTGGCACAGACTGCGCGGACCGGATTTCCGAATGGTGGGCGGCTCTGGAAGCGGGATATTCAGGTCAGTTGACGGTGGAGTTACATGGGTGGAACTCACAAACGGCCTGCCCTCTGGCCCCAATGTCGGAAGAATTGGTCTTGCCATCTCAAGATCAAATCCCCGGGTTCTGTATGCCATTTACGCCGATCATCCCGGATACCTCATCGGGATCTACAGGACCTCCACCGGAGGCGAGAGCTGGACGAGAGTAAACTCCCCACAGGGCTACCTGTACTCCTCTTACGGATGGTATTTCGGTAACATCAGGGTATCCCCTGTGAACCCGAACACGGTTTATGCACTGGGAATACTCGGATATGTTAGTAACGACGGAGGACAGACCTGGACACCCTTCACATATTCAATCCATGTTGACCAGCACGATCTGTGGATAGATCCCGGTGACCCATCCTTTATGGTCATAGGCAACGACGGTGGCCTTTTCATATCTAACAACGGGGGCTCAACCTGGCGAGGTACCCTCTTACCTGTTACCCAGTTTTACGACATCGGCCTCGATGTTCATAACCCACAGAGGATTTACGGTGGGACACAGGATAACGGGACAGTACGCACCCTCACCGGCGCAACAGATGACTGGGAAGTAATCCTGTGGGGTGACGGCTTCCATGTGACCGTGGACTACACAAATCCCTCAATCATCTACGCTGAATCACAGTACGGATACCTGAATAAGTCCACTGACGGAGGATACAACTTCTACAGTGTTTTAAACGGCATACCGGACGATGACAGGAGGAACTGGGACACTCCATACACCATGGATCCCACGAATCACGAAAGACTTTACTACGGGACCTACAGGATTTTCAGGACCGACAATGGTGCTGGTGTATGGTACCCTGTGAGTGGAGACCTGACAGAAGGACCGGGTGGTGGGAACCTGATATACGGTACCATAACAGTGATCAAAGTTGCCCCGTCTGATACGGATGTGATCTATGCAGGAACTGACGATGGGAACCTGTGGGTCTCAACGGACTTCTGTAATTCGTGGAGAAATATCTCCACTACCCTGCCAGACAGGTATGTCACTGACATTGCCGTGGATCCCGGGGACCCCGGGCATGTTTTTGTCTCCTTCTCCGGTTACAGACTCGATGAACATGTACCTTACATTTTCGAATCCCATGATACCGGAAACACATGGACGGATATAACTGCCAATCTACCAAGGGCTCCAGTTAACGCCATTGCACTCTATTCCTCCTTCGTTTTCGTAGGCACGGATGTCGGAGTATTCATAAAAACAGGCGATACATGGGAAGTCCTCGGATCTGGATTGCCACCGTCAGTGATAATGGACCTGAAAATCGTGGGAAACTCTCTCGTTGCTGGAACCCACGGAAGATCCACATACAGGTTTGACCTGACCCAGATAGGTGTGGTAGAAAGGCCTGTACATCGGCACAGACCTTATTTCTCCATCAAGGGCAACACGATCGTAACATCCGACTCAGTATCAACTGTTTCTGTATTTGACATTCAGGGGAGAAAAGTTTTGGCGGGACACCGCGATCTGGATATAAGGACCCTCCCCGCAGGTCCGTATCTTATCAGACTCAGGCTGAAGAACGGAAAGGTAAAGACGGGGAAGTTCGTTAAACCTTAGATCACATAGATGCTCCAGTAGTTTGTTTCAACGATTTCCTCGTAATTTTCGATGTAAAATTTCAGGGCTTCGGGTAGAAACCTGAGAATGTCACCTGCCACCATACCATCTTCACCTATCTCGGCCGCTGCAATGTCACCAGCAAGTCCGTGAAAGAAGACACCCATACTCACCGCATCCTCGATCGAAAAACCGTGGGCGGTGTACATGGCCGCGATGGTACCGGTCAAAACATCCCCACTTCCAGCGGTGGCCATTCCGGGATTACCGCTCAAATTAACGACGACATTGCCATCAGGGTATCCTGTAAGGGAATGGGCGCCCTTCAAAACTGTTATAACACCGTATTTGGTTGAAAATTCCCTTAAAACCTCCACCCTGTTTTTGAGAATCTCTCTCGTTTCCAGTCCCGTCAATCTCGACATCTCCCCCGCATGCGGAGTAAGTATCGTTGGATCTTTCCTTTTCTTCAAAATCTCCGGGTCTCTGGCAATGGCTGTTAAACCATCTCCATCTATCAAAAGGGGCACTTCCACGAGGGGAACGATCCTTCTTATCAGCTCCTGGGTTTCTTCGTTCAAACTCACACCGGGGCCCAGAACCACCATGTCCACCTTTTTTGAAAATTCAACCAGGAAATCAAGGTTTTCAAGGGAAATCGACCCCCAGGATGTTTCCTTCAGTGGAACAAACACAATCTCACTGCCCTTTGCAGCAATGAAAGGAGCGACCAATTCAGGAGTCGCAAGATAGGCAAGACCTCCCCCGGCTCTGAGAAAACTCATGGCAGAAAAGTAAGGTGCTCCGTAATAGGATGAAGCTCCTGAAATAAAGAGCACTCTACCATAGTATCCCTTGTGGGTGTCACTTTCCCTCACTCCTACCGGGAGAAACCTCACGGTTTCCATCTTTATATCAGGTGTGTTATAGTTCTGAGGCGGGAAGGAGATGTGTGTCACATAGAGCTTACCACAGAGGTCAAAACCCGGGTAAAGGATGTTGCCCACCTTGGGAAGGCCATAAGTTATAGTATAGTCAGCAAAAACAGCCGCTCCCATGATCTCTCCGGTATTACCATTGACCCCGGATGGAATGTCTATGCTGAATACAACTTTCTCACTCTCGTTTATCATCTCAATTACATCCCTGTACCTCCCCTCAACATCCCTCTTTATCCCTGTCCCAAGAATGGCATCCACGATGGCGTCAGCCTCCTCTATCGCCTGTTCTGCCTCGTAAAGGTTGTCATCTTTTAGAACCGTAAAAGGAATTCCCGCCCTCCTTACCATCTCGTAATGAAATTTCACTGTATCGTCGAACTTCTCAGGTGAGCTGAGGCAGACAACCGTAACAAAACCACCTGTTGAGTGTATCTTTCTTGCCACCACGAGTCCATCTCCACCATTGTGGCCTGACCCGCAGAAAACGACAAACCTCCGGTTTTTCACGCCAAATTCTTTGAGGATTACATAGTAAGCCGCCTCACCGGCATTCTCCATCAGGATAATCCCCGGTATGGCATACCTCTCCATTGCGTTCCTGTCAAGGTTATGCATCTCGCTAACAGTTGAAATCTTCATTATCTTTCCTCCTGTTTTTTTCTAAAGAATAAAGACGATCCCCTGTATCATCCAGACGACCGGCTTTCCACTTCCTTTAAATAAAAATATCTACCTGAGGTTTAAAAACACCTCACCGGGATCAAGTGGCTTTTTAATGATTCCCTCTTTTACGGCAAATTCTATGAATTTCTTCCATTTCTCAGGGGATTGCACCTGAGAATGGGCGTAAAGGTCTATAGTGTCGTAAAAGGCCTTTCTGTCAAGATCCTTTCTCACATCGGGGTTTGCCCTGAAGTAAATCTCGAGAGCCTCTTCAGGATGCTCCCTCGTCCACCTTATGGCCTCGTCTATAGATTTTACGAATGCTCTGAGCTCCTCTTCCTTCTTCTCTATCACCCTGTCTGAAGAGATAAAAACAAGCTCGTAAAAATCAGGTATCCCGTTTTCTTCAAGAAGGAACATCCCTGTCTTCTTCCCCTCAAGCTCGATCTCATTCTTTTCGTAATTTCTGTACGCACCGATTACAGCGTCAACCCTGTGGGTCAGGAGGGATGGTGTGATGTTGAAACCGATGTTGATAAGCTCATAGTCGTCATCCCTCAGGCCGTTAAATCTTGCAAAAGCCCTGAACAGGATCTCCTGAAGATGTGGTACTGCGTAACCGATCCTCTTCCCCTTCAGATCTGTGGGCTTCCTGATACCTGAATCCTGAAGATAAAGGATTGTGATGAGTGGATGCTCAACAAGAACACCTATGGACTTCACCTTCAACCCCTGAGATCTTGCAATGACCACCTCCGGCATGTAGTTGATAGCGACATCCACTTTCCCTGACGCCGCTATTTTCAAAGGATCAGCAGTCTCTGCAGGAACGAGTATTTCCACATCAAGTCCGTTATTTTTGAAAATACCCTTCTTCTGTGCCACATATACGGGCACATGATCAGCATTTGGGAACCAGTCCAGCATGAGAGAGATCTTTGACAAACTGATAATAATTCCAAGCACTATTCCCATCATGACTTCACCTCCTTTTCCATGGCATAGAAAGTTTTTCAATCAGAGTAACGAGTCCAAATAGGCCAACGCCCATGAAGGTCAGATAAAAGATTGCGGCGAAAATGATGTCAACCCTGAGCTGGGCATTGGCATGTAACATCAGGTAACCCAACCCATACTTTGCTCCCACCCACTCCCCTATCACGGCACCTATTGTTGAGACCGAGATCCCGATCTTTGAGCCGGTGAAGATGAATGGCAGGGCACCGGGAATCCTGACCTTCAAAAGGATTTTGTACTCACCGGCTCCAAGTAACCTGAAGAGTTTTACCACATCAGGATCAGCGGATTTCAGTCCCTCAAGAGTGTTGACGGTTATGGGGAAAAATACAATAAGTGCCGTCATAACGATCTTGGAACTGAGACCATATCCAAACCAGAGTACGAGGAGAGGTGCGATGGCAAAAACGGGAACTGATTGTGAACCTATGATAACCGGATAAAAGGCACTCTCCACGGCAGGGTACCTGAACATCAAAAAGGCAATCAGGGAACCCGTTACAAAGGCGAGGAAAAAGCCTGAAATCATCTCCAGAAGGGTGTAAAAACTGTGTCTGAGGAGCAGGGGAGACTCAAAAAGTATCGTCTGGAAAATCCGTGAGGGTGGAGGAAGTATGTACCGTGGTGTGTGTGTGAGCCTTACAGAAATCTCCCATACACCAAGGATCACCAGAATGAGTATGGAAGAGTTTCTAAACTTCTCCATTCCTGAATACAGTCCCTATTTCTTCTTTGAGCTCAGAAAATATCTTTTCCTTCAGGTTCTCCTTCACTTCTCTTTCGCGTGTCGCTCTTTTGATCTCGTACACAGACTTTACTCTCGCCGGACGGGCAGAGAGAACGAAAATGCGGTCAGACAAAAGGAGGGCCTCGTCTATGTCGTGCGTCACAAGAATGACGGTTTTCCTGTATTTTTTGTGAACCCTGAGGAGGAGATTTTGCATGACGAACCTTGTCATTGCGTCGAGGGCACCAAAGGGCTCATCGAGGAGCAGAAGTGGCCTTTTAAAAAGGAGTGTCCTTGCAAGAGCCACACGCTGCCTCATCCCACCTGATAATTCATGGGGATAGGAATTTATAAAATCCTGGAGTCCAAAGTTGGATAGAAGTTCTTCTGCCTCCCGCCTGGCGATACTCATGTCATCGCCTCTTATCTCCGGTCCAAGTAGTGCGTTACCCAGAACAGTTCTCCAGGGTAGCAGGAGGTCCTTCTGAACCATATAGGCGGCAATGGTGGCAAGGTTACTGACTCTCTTCCCGTTCAGATAGATGAAACCCGAATCAGGGGATATAAATCCCGCAAGTATATTGAGAATAGTAGATTTCCCGCATCCTGATGGGCCGATGAATGTAACGAATTCGTTTTCCCTTACATCAAAGTTGATATTGTCAAGGACCCTCACCTGGGTGCCGTTCACCCTGAAAGATCTGGAAAGATTCACAATTTTGATGTTCATCTCTGAAGTCGAGCGGGAGCCGGTTGAATTTGGAGGGCTTTTAGGCACCTTCCCTCCGCCGGCATTACCCGGTTCAGGTTCAAGGGGTCGGCCCTCAGGCCTTCTCAGCCGGCCTACGCCAGCTCCCCCGGTGCCTGAATTTCTATAATACCTTTGATTTATAGTTATGTCAATCGTGCGCCCGGTTGAACTTCCCCCACAGGTTTGTTATCATAAGTGGCATAAAAACAAGGAGGTGCTATGTTACAGAGAACAATACCGCTTGCCCTCGTTTTCATCATGGGTATCCTGACCACGATCCAGTTTTACATACCACATCCTGTATCTCAAAAATTTTATAGAACCACCATTGACTGGATGAATGGCATCTCATCCATGGCCATCATCCTCGCCATCGGAAGCCTTATCAAACATCACTGGACAAAAGTTTCAAGAAGGCAGAATGTAATTTACTCTACAACAACCCTCCTTTCCCTTGCAATAATGACACTCATAGGGTTCATCGGCGGAATAGGACAGCAGAGTCTGTTTCAGAAGATATTCGAAAATGTCCAGATCCCATTACAGGCCACGATGTTTTCTCTCCTGGCATTCTTTATGGCTTCTGCGGCATACAGGGCCTTTAGAGCCAAGACATTTGAAGCGACCCTGCTTCTCGTTGCCGCCTTCGTCGTCATGATCGGCATGATCCCACTGGGATATTACATCCATCCTGGCATCTCCAGATTTTCTCAATGGATACTCGATGTCCCAAACATGGCTGCGAAAAGGGGCATCATGATCGGCGTGGGTCTCGGAATGGTATCAACCTCTCTCAAAATCATCCTTGGCATAGAGAGAAACTGGCTTGGAGGCTGAGATGAGAGATATCCTTTTGAAACTCGGAAGACTGGACAGAAGGGTGATTTACGGGATCATAGCCCTGGGCGTTATCATACCTCTTTTAAAACCCATAGGACTGCCCGAGAACATCACTCCACCCGTTAAAAATCTCTACGAATACATAGATTCGCTGCCACAGGGATCGGCAATAATCCTGTCCATAGACTACGATGCCACAGTATTACCGGAAGTACATCCCATGGTGCTCGCCGTTCTGAGACACGCCATGGCCCGTGGCATCAGGCCCATAGGCCTGGGCCTCAATCCCGCGGGAACCGGCCTGGGACTGGATGCATTTACCAGAGTGGGAAAAGAACTCGGTAAAAAATATGGTGAAGACTTCGTTTACCTCGGCTTTAAACCCAACATATCCGCAACAATCCTCGGCCTCGGTGAGGACCTGAGAAAGGTATTTCCCCGTGATTACTTCGGAACACCTGTGGATTCCATACCCATGCTGAAAAACATCAGAAACTACAACGACATCGCCATAACCATCAGTTTTTCAGGCTCAGGCCTGCCGGAAAGCTGGATCATGTATGCCAACGCAAGGTACGGCGAAAAGATAGCCTGTGGAGTAACCGCCGTCATGGCAGCTGACTTCTACCCCTATCTTCAAACAGGACAGCTTGTGGGTATGATCGCCGGCCTCAAAGGAGCCGCTGAATACGAAACCCTCGTTAATAGACTCTTCAAAAACATGGGTATGAAAACCCCATCTGTTATCGCTATCAGAGGAATGGACGCAAACTCACTCGCCCATGTGCTTATCATGGTATTTATAATTCTTGGAAACCTTGCATTCTTCGCATCTAAAACAGGGGAGGAAAGATGATGTCACACGATCCCTGGGTCTGGGTTGCCGCCATCCTTTCACTTTTTATTTTCTCTTTCCTTTATAGGGACAACCCCTTTTACAAGTTTGCAGAACACCTCCTCGTGGGTGTATCCGCAGGATACTACCTGAACATCTACTGGTATAACGGAATATACCCCAACATAGTCTCTCACATAGTGAAGGAACACAATTACCTCTACCTAGTACCTCTGTTTCTGGGTCTTCTGTACTTCGCTATATTCATCCCGAAATTTTCATACTTCATCAGGTGGCCCATAGCTTTTCTCCTGGGAGCTGCCTCAGGATTTGCCATCCCGGCATCCTTCCAGGCGAGAATAATGGAACAGGCAAGGGGGACCATCCTACTCTCACCCTCTTTTTACCCCTCGAAACTCGCATTTTTTAACGCAATCTTAATCTTTATCGGAGTGCTGACTGTACTTTCTTACTTCTTTTTCTCAAAGGAGCACAGGGGTGCCCTGAAAGTATCATCAAAGATCGGCATAATATTTCTGATGATAGGATTCGGCGCCTCATTCGGTTACACTGTCATGGCCCGTGTCTCCCTGCTCATTGGAAGGCTCCAGTTTCTCCTCGGAACCTGGCTGGGACTTATTAAATACTGACCATGAAGTACGCATTAATAACAGGGGCTTCGAGAGGAATAGGTAGAGCAACTGCCCTCCTCTTTGCAAAGAGGGGGATAAATGTTGCCGTAAATTACCTTAACAGTGAGGAAAAGGCTCAGAAGGTGGTGGACGAGGCCGTTAGATACGGCGTCAGGGCGTTCAGTGTCAGGGCAGATGTTTCCTCCGAAGAAGATGTGAAAAGAATGATCTCTCAGGTCGAAAAGGAGTTCGGCACCCTCCACATACTGGTAAACAACGCCGGTCTTTCATCCCACTACAATCCTGAAGAGCTCTCACTCGATGAATGGAACCGCGTAATTGCCGTAAACCTTACAGGGCCCTTTCTCGTGACCAGATATGCGATACCACTTTTAAAGAAGGCCGGCTGGGGCAGGATCATAAATGTCTCGTCCCTCAGGGCTTTTTCAGGTTCGGCTAAGGGCGCACACTACTCCTCGGCCAAGGCAGGTCTCATTGGACTTACAAGATCGCTCGCCCTCTACCTTTCAAAGTTCAATATAAATGTAAACGCCGTTGCACCGGGATACACGAGGACCGATATGACCGCCGGTTATCTAAAGACGAAAGAACACGAAATTTCTGCCAGAATCCCTCTTGGCAGGGTCGCCGAGCCAGAAGAGGTCGCTGAGGTCATATATTTTCTCGCCTCAGAAGAAAGCTCCTACATAACAGGTGAGGTCATAACGGTGAACGGGGGAATCTACTTCACATAAATCCCCTGCAATTTGAGGGTGTTCGAAAAGTCCCCCTTCTTTAGAAGGGGGACTAAGGGGGATGTTTTCCGCTTGAAATTCAATCCCCCTAAATCCCCCTTCTCCAAGGGGTATTTTATGAGAAAAAAATCCCCCTCCAAGGGGGATTTTTGAGAATCCATCTCCTTTAGAAGGGGGAATGGGATGATGACCGTAAAAACCATCTCTATCCGCAGATCAAGTTAATAAAGAGAGATATTTTTCGAACATCCTCCCCTGCAATTTGACATTTTGCGCATTTGTTAATAGAATCTGTAATCATGAGGCGTGAAGTTCTCCTCCTGGCATTCCTGTTTCATGCGTGTGGACACAAAAAAGGGTTAGAGGTCTCCGTTTACCCCCAAAATCCACACGCAGGATCAGCGATTACATTCAGGTGGTCAAAACCTGCAGACGGTTATCTCTGGTTGATCGAATATCATGGAGATCCACCGGTTTATCGTAATATTCACATTCTCCCCATCGATGGTAAGAAAGAATTTTCCTACAGGACCGACAGTTCCGCATTTTTGATACTTTATTCTTTTGAAGATACCGTAGAAAAGCGATTTTACAAAGACGGATGGGAAAAGGTCCTTTTTTATCTCAACGGCAAGCCCGATCCCCGCTCTTTTTACATTCTCATTCTCAACGAAATGGCGGAGCCTGATTCTGTGCCGGAAAACCTCAAGGAATCCTGTTATCTCAGAGGTTTTTTCCTCGAAGATAAAACCCTTGAGGAGGAGGTCTCGGAATTCGATTCGTGTAACCTTTCGAGGTTTATTACTGCATACACAATTCTACACGATTCCTCACTCGCTTCCAGATTTTACAGGACTCTGAAAGGTCGGTACCGGACCTATGCCACCTTAATCCTGAGCTCTATCACTCCCTCCGGCAGGGTAAGGAGAGATCCGGAAAGCGTAAAAAATTTCTGGAAAATCTTCGAGAGCGCTCCCGGGGCAAGGGACATCGTGAAGGATGTAAGACTTTTCAGGTGGTATATAACCCTGTACTTCAAGCAAAAAGGGAATTTTAAACTCTTTAAAAATTACATAAACTCCCTTGATCACCTGAGCCTTTACGACTTCTATGTCATGGAAAGCCTGACAGGTTCAGATGGTGTTGACACCCAAAAACTTGGTTTTGTACTGGAAAAGGAGAGGGAGATACTCTTTAACCCCATAGCCTCGAGATGGGATTTTGCCTTCAGGTTGAGAAAACCCGGGGATTTTTCCAGGGTTCATAAAACAAATGTCAACGATTACATAAAAAACCTTGCAAGACTCTTAATATCAGAGGGCCAAAACGATGAAGCGTACACCGCTTTGATGAAATTTATCGACGAAAGGGACCTTTTCACCCTGTGGTCAGAGGATCTCGTTCTTTATGGAAAGGTTGCGCTTAAATCTGGGAGGCTGGAAGAGGCTGAAAGACCTCTCTCAATTGCCCTCTATTTCCACAGGGATACAACAGCCCTCCCCCTTCTCCGGGAACTGTGGGAAAAATCTGGAAAAGGAGGAAAATTTGAGGACTACCTGAAGTCCTTAAAATCAAGAATTGACAGTGAGCTCCCGGAGGCTCCTGACTTCAAAGTTAAAACGATTGACGGAAGGTTAGTAAACCTGAGCGATCTGAGGGGAAAGCCTGTGGTGCTTAATTTCTGGGCCACCTGGTGTGGACCGTGCAGAAGGGAGATACCCGAACTAAACGAACTTGTGGATAAGTACAGGGATAAGGCAGTTTTCCTTGCGTTCACAGACGAAGGAGAAATGCGCGTTAAGAAGTTTCTGGAAAAACAACCATTCGAGTATGAGATCGTCGTTGATTCAAAGCAAATCAGGGAACTTTATCATGTAAACGCATTTCCCACTCACTTTGTGATCTCTCCCTCAGGTCACATCGCTTTCAAGCAGGTCGGTTACATCCCGGGGACACACCTGAGACTCGAAAGTGTGATTAAAACATTCGTCAGGAATTAATGTCTCTTGAGTCCAGTTCCTCTTTAAGAAACTTCCCTGTGATAGACTTTGGAGTGGCCGCAATTTTTTCCGGTGGTCCTTCGGCAACGACCGTGCCTCCCCTGTCTCCACCCTCGGGTCCGAGGTCAATTATCCAGTCTGCAGATTTTATGACATCGAGGTTGTGCTCGATAACGAGCACCGTATTGTCACGGTCAACAAGCTTTTTTAGAACAGAAATGAGTTTTTTTACATCCTCAAAGTGGAGACCGGTTGTAGGTTCGTCGAGAATGTATAGGGTCCTTCCGGTGGCGACTTTTGAAAGCTCTTTTGCAAGTTTCACACGCTGGGCCTCGCCCCCTGATAGTGTTGTTGCCGGCTGTCCCAGTTTGATGTAACCGAGCCCCACCTCTTTTAAAAGCTTCAATTTCCTCTCAATTGCAGGGATGTCCTTGAAAAGTTCGTAAGCTTCGTCAACGCTCATTTCGAGAACATCCGCTATGGACTTACCCCTGTACCTCACCTCAAGTGTTTCCCTGTTGTATCTTCTGCCCTTACACACTTCACACGGTATGTAAACATCGGGCAAAAATTGCATTTCGATTCTGACAAATCCCTCTCCCTGGCAGGCTTCACACCGCCCCCCTTTGACATTAAAGGAGAATCTTCCGGGGGCGTATCCTCTCATTTTTGCCTCAGGCAGTGATGCGAAGAGTTCCCTGATCGGGGTGAATGCAGATGTGTATGTGGCAGGATTGGACCTCGGTGTCCTTCCGATGGGAGACTGATCAATATCGACGACTTTATCAATGAATTCCAGCCCAAGGATTTCGTCGTGCTCACCCACCTCCACCCTTGAATTGTAGAAATGTCGCATGAGGGCATTCTTCAATGTGTCCTGCACCAGCGTGGACTTACCGGATCCTGACACACCTGTTACCACAACGAAAAGCCCCAGCGGTATCCTGACGGTGATGTTTTTCAAGTTGTTTGCCCTTGCCCCCCTGACGACGAGCCATCTGTCAGAAGGTTTCTTCCTCTTTGACGGAACGGGAATTTTTCTCTTCCCGGAAAGGTACTTACCCGTCAGAGACCTCTTACTCTTTTTGATCTTTTCAGGTGGTCCTATGGCAACCACATGTCCACCCTTCTCGCCTGCTCCCGGGCCGAGGTCAACCACGAAATCCGCATGGTTTATGGTGTATTTATCGTGCTCAACTACGATAACCGTGTTACCAAGGTCCCTGAGCTTAAGCAGGGTGTTGACGAGTCTTGCAGTATCCCGTGGATGCAGCCCTATGGTGGGCTCATCCAGTACATAGAGTACGCCCGTTAAACCTGAACCAATCTGCGTTGCCAGCCTCACCCTCTGATCCTCACCTGCGGAAAGTGTCTCGGTGGGTCTGTCCAGGGTCAGGTAATCGAGTCCAACATCGAGCAGAAATCCAAGTCTCGCCCTTATCTCTTTCAGTATCTGTTTTGCTATTATCGCCGCCTTACCCTCTGGTTTGAATTCCCTGAAAAATTCGTAGGCCTCTTTGATGTTCATTCTGGTAATGTCGTGTATTGACTTTCCTTCAATTCTGACGGATAAAGCTTCCCTTCTTAACCTCGAGCCTCCACAAACGGGACATGTCTTTTTGACCATGTAACTCTCTATCTCGTTTTTTACCCAATCAGATTCCGTGTTCCTGTACCTTCTCCAGAGTTGTGGAATTAGCCCTTCATAAAAGTGATATTCCGACTCAAATTCATCCGAGTTCAGGGTGTACTCACGGGGACTCTCTGTGCCGTAAATGATCACATTTCTGAGCTCCTCTGGCAGGTCCTTCCAGGGTTTGTTGAGGTCTGCATTGTAGATCGAGGCAAGTCTTTCGAGCTTCACCTCTAAAAAGGGGTTGGGAACTCCCCACGGTTTGATTGCACCCT
>JALSOY010000052.1 GCA_026986235.1 Caldifarciminota bacterium | reverse complement strand
GTAACGGTGTAACTCACGGCATAAAGATTAAGTATGTGAGTGGCACGGGTACAGCATACGGTGATGATTACATTTCTGCCTCTGAGTGTTTTTATCGTACGAAAGAAATGGAGAGACACTTTATCAGAATCGGAGACCGCATCCTCTCCGTTTCCGGTGTCCTCGACATCGTCAATGTTCTTAAATCCCATAAAGTTCCGCCTTTTTTCAGGACAACGCCGATTTCGGAAGTCACTGAAATTAACGGCGAAATTGTGGTCCTGCTCAATGTGGAGAAAATGTTAGAAAAATGCCTCAACAAGGGGGAAAATCATGGACAGTAAGAGAACAGCCCAGATCTGGTTATTTTTAGCAGTAATACTGGGAATTCTGTTTAACTTCATAATGCCCCCTCTCTTCCTCAAGACCAGCTATGGTTTTTCAAACGATTATATCTTCACCTCTTTCATCGTTTACATCATAATGCTTATCCTTTTCGTGCCTGCTCCTCTTGGTATCTTCAGTGCATGCGGTGCAGTTGAGAAGTCTCCGACCCTTGAAAACCGGGAGAAATGCTTCGTGGACCTAAATTCCCGCCTGGTTTACATCGATATCTACATAATCCTTCTCTTCTCAGCGGCTGGCTACATCGTAGGACTCGACCTTTACAAGAGGGGGTTATGGCCAAGGGGCGACTTTATCTCCTTCGTCATCTGGAGTTTCGTAACAGGCCTGGGCGTCAGTTTATTTGCCTCTAACGGTTTCAGGTATCTCCTTATCAGGTTTTTCAGGGAACTTGGGCTCTACGAGAAACCGAGGTATATAAGGCGCTCGATAAAGGCAATGATCCTTTACATTACGATAGTGAGCGTTCTCAATTCCATCGTTTACATGACACTTGCCAGTTACAACCAGCTTCACAAAAGGGTGGAGAGTGAGAAGAGGGCTGTAATTAATAAGATGCAGGAAATAAGGAAAATGCCTGTGGAAGATGCCATAACGGAACTGGGGTTTCTCGAGGACGAGATGGAGCAGCTTTTTAAAACTTCCTGGAAGATGAGATACATGCAAACACTGCCTATTATACTGCTGATCGTCGTTGCCATGAATCCAATCGTATTTGCCCTCGAACTGAGAAAATCACTTGACGACATTCTCGAAGGGGCCAACCAGGCATCGTCAGGTGACCTCAGGGCTCTTATCCCCGTCACACGCATTGATGAGATTGGAAACCTCATATCTACCTTCAACAACATGATAAGAAGTCTCAATTCCATGGTGGAAAACATCCTGTCTTTGAGTTCAACCATTGACACTTTATCGGACCGGATAAGGAAAACAATAGCGGACAATTCCACATCAATTGCGGAAATTTCCACATCTCTCCAGCAGATCTCTGCGAGCACCGAAGAATTCAAAAGATCGGTGGAAGATATTCACAGGCAGATCGGTGATCTTAATAACAAGATGAACACCGCAGCAGCTACCGTCGAGAGCAATCGCAGTCTTCTTGAGAGTCTCTTTAAAGACATCCATCTCCTCACCCTGGGTATCCAGGAAATATCTGATAAGGTGCAGAACCTCACGGCAAAGATCTCAAAAATAGGTGAGGTGGGAAATGTTATCTATAAGATTGCCGACGACACCCACCTTTTATCCATAAACGCCTCCATCGAGGCCTCTGTTGCAGGTGAGCATGGGAAAAGGTTTTCCATCATAGCGGCAGAGATTAGAAAATTGGCGGAGAACGCCAAGGAATTTGCTTCTCAGATTGAGAGGACGATAAAGGAAATAACCGAAGCGGCAAGCGAGGCAATAACCACCACGGAAAAGAGCGTCGTTGATGCAAACAAGAGTCTTGAAAAGATTGACGAGGCAAAAGGTGCTCTCGACCTCATATTTGACAATGTTATGGAGGGCAGGGTAAGTGTCTCCGTGATAGAAAAATCAACGGGTCAGCAGGAGACATCCATCAGACAGCTCGCGGAGGCACTTGGAGAGGTGAAAAGGGCCATTGATCTGATAAGGCAATCCTCGTCAGATCTTGAAGGAAGCTTCAACGACTTCAGGGAAAAGATTGAGAAGTTAAATCATGAGGTGAAGAAATTTAAAATTCAGGGAGAGGCTTGAAAATGGCAAGAAAAGGCTACAATTTGATGGTTCTATGGGTAATGTTATGGCTTGTCGTTGAAATTATAGTTAACTACTGGATCGGTCCATCTTTCGTTTTCTGGCGTGACAGTCAAATGCTTCTCGTCCAGCACTACCGGATTTATGCTATTATCCTCTCCCTTCTATCGGTAACTTTGTTCTTTACCATCTATTCAATGCCCATTTACGGTTATGTGACAGGAAAGGCGATAACGGATAGAAGAATGGTGGTTAAACGAACTTTCGACATCTCCATTTATACCGCCCTCTTTGCCTTCGTATTTACGGGTATAATCCCCATGGGTTTCATGTACCTCAAGCTCGACCCAGGAGTCATGAAAGAGGGTCTATACGCATTTGTACTCTGGATATTTGCCACGGCAATTGCCTACGGCATGATTTTAATTGCCGGGCTCGATTTCTTTTCCACATACATAGCCGAATCTCTGAGGATATCCCGACGGGAAAGATTTGGATTTTTCAAGAGGAGCCTGAAATTTGAACTTCCCCTGGGGGTTATAACCACCGTGCTTTTCTCAGTGATGTATTCTACTCTCATACAGTTCGGGGCATTCAACAAGTATTCTGCACAGGTGGCCAGCTTACTTGGTGAAAGTTACATATCCTTGCACAAACAGCTGTTTCAGGAGAGACTGCATTACCTCGGCTGGATGCTCATCTTCTTCGTTATCCTCTTTGGAATCGTGGTATTTTCCGTTACCCTGGAAGGACTCAAAAGGAGCAAAGCGCTCTCCATCCTGCGGGATATATTTCCTAAAGTCAAAGAAGGTTACCTTGATATCAGGGCCTATTCCATCACACCAGACGAAATTGGATCTGTTGTACTTTACCTTAACGAGATGGTTGAAAAAAATGCGAAGATAGTGAAGCACATAAAGGAGACCGTAGAGGTTCTCAACAGACTTAGCGAACAGGTCAAAACTTCGATAGATTCGTCTTTTGCGGCGATTATGGAGCAGACCGGGGCCGTTGGAGAGCTTTCAGCCGCCGCCCAGGAACTCGAGAAGACATCTGAGGAGATCCATTCCTTCATTACAAGGGTTGCAAAATTCGCCGACGAAACATCAAAAAAGGTGCTCAACGCCAACTCCGTGATGCAGGAAACTCTTGACAGTTACAGCAACCTCATCAACTGGATCCAGACCATTTCTGAGGAGGTAATCAAGCTCGAGCAGAGGTCAGCCGGAATAGTTGAAATCGTCAGAACCATTCAGAACATTGCCCGGGAAACCAGAATCCTCTCCGTAAATGCGGCAATAGAAGCCGAGGCAGCCGGTGAAAGCGGCAAAAGGTTCACCATCGTTGCTGAAGAAATAAGAAAGCTCGCAGGAGACTCTGACGGAGCAGCAAGAAACATCGAAAAACTGGCAAAAGAGATCAATGAAATTATAGATAGAGCAGTCGTGAGCTTTGAAAACAGTCTGGCAGAGGCCTCATCTGGAGAGGAGAACATCAGGGTAACGAGGGAATACCTGAGGGAAATTATCGAGAGTTCAAAGCTAATAAGGGACTGGACCAACGAGGCAACCCAATACACCAACGAAGAGCAGAAGTCCAGCCAGAATGTTGCACTTGCGGCTGCTAACCTGAACTCCGCCATTAAAAACCTCAGCGCATCGGCAAAACAGATTGCATCAGCCTACGAAGAGCTCGTTAAATCCGTAAAACTCCTCGTTGAAGACATTTCCGAATTCAAAGTCTGATCATGGGAATTGAAGGCTTTGACGAAATTCTCGAAATTTTTAAAAATGAAGTCAGGGAAAGGGTTAAAAATCTCGAAAATGGCCTTTTGACACTCCAGAGCGATCCTTCGAACCAGGAAATCGTTGATAACCTTCTCCGTGAGGCACACACAATAAAGGGAGCTGCCCGCATGGTCGGATACTCCCGCACGGGTGAGGTTGCCCACAAACTCGAAACCCTTTTGAGGAAGTTGAAAGACGGGGAAGTGGATCACCAGAAGGCAGTCAGGGCCGCATTCAGGGCCGTTGACTACATCAAAAACGCCGTTGAAAAGGGGGAATCCGACGAAAATGAGGTTGTAAAAACCCTTGAAAACCCCAACCTCATCGAAGAAACAACGGCTTCGGTTGAAATAAGTAAACAGTTCGAACTGGAAGACATCTGGAAGTTTATACCCGTCGAGTACACAGATATCGAAGAACTTTCGGAAAAATTAGAAGATCTGTACATGAGATCCGTAAGTCTATCCGGCTATAAAAACATCATCAAAACCGGTGTAGATCCCGAAAGACTCCTTCAGCTTTTCCAGCGGATGATGGGAGAGATCGAAATCATGCGAAAAAACCTCTAC
>JALSOY010000051.1 GCA_026986235.1 Caldifarciminota bacterium | reverse complement strand
GAGGGAGAGGAATTCTCAAAAATTCCCCTTGGTGAAGGGGGATTTAGGGGGATTGAAATTTTAAGCGGTTGACATCCCCCTTTGTCCCCTTCTGAAGAAGGGGGATTTTTCGAACACCCTCAAGGTGTTCAATTGATGGTTACCCGGGCAGAGGGTATAATTTAAACATGATGAGATTTCTACTTATTTTTCTCATGACATTAATAACCGTCTCATGCAGGGCGGAAGTTGAAACCCATGTGACATTTGATGAGATAAAACTGCCTCTGACGGGATTCATAAGCCCATACGGCGGAAGTATTGAATTCTATGTCCAGAAGGAGTTCGACATAGAGCAGGAAAACGACATCACACTCGACGAGATCCTCTGGAGTTATACTGTAAATTCTGCAGGCAGTATTTCCTATGAAGTAAAAATTTCCTCCACGGGAGAGGGACATGAGGGCCTCTTTGCCACATGTAATCCTGAAAATCTCTGCAACAGATTACCAGGCATATACGGTTCGACCCCTGACTATGTAAGGAATGCACCTGTTATTTTCAGGGGAAGTATTGAAGGTGGCACACATAGCTTTTCTAACATCCGACAGAACAGTGAGTCACTTGAAGAGCTTCAAAGGGCCATAGAAAACGGGAAGATATGGGTGATCCTGAAAGTTACAGCGAGCAATCCGGCACAGTTTATCCGTGGAGATACGCTCATCGTCACAAATCTACTGGGAAATATTAAACTGCACAAAAATCTCGACTACTTCTTTCCCCTCTCAGGGATTCTTTTTTAGATATGAATATCCTCATAGCGACAATGATTATACTTTATCCCGCAAAGTTGATAACCGTTCCCACTGCTTATGGCCCAGCAAAGTACCAGATTTCGATTTTTAATTCAGGTATAAAACTGGGGAATTTCTTTCTGAGGGTCGATCCTGTGCTACTTCCTTTTCTCCTAAATGCAGGAGTAAAAATTGGTTTTTCTGGTCTCTTTGTTTCTTTTAACGCTTCAAAGTTCTACGGTAACAGGTTTGTTCAGAGAGAAAATGTTGACAGAATCACACTGGATGCCAGCGGTTTTAATCTATCCCTGGGCTACAGTTACAGAAACCTTACAGGTGTTTTTTTCTTCAGGGAATACGGAACCACGCAGAGTGCCGGAGTTTCCGCCGGTATGGTTGTGAAGCCGGTTATAGCAGAAGCAGGATTTGACAGTTTTGAAAAAATAAGACTGGGTGCAGGAATACTGGTTGAAACCAGGGGATTTTTTATAAAGCTTGGAGCTTTCTCCTCTACCAGGCTTTTAAAAGACAGAAAGTTTTTCGTGGTTCCAGTCATCAATATGGGATACAGACGATGAGAGTGTCAGAGGACTTTAAGTGGAAGTCAAAGAGACTCGTTCGTGGTATGATCACCATGCTGATTCTCACCTATCTGGGTGACCATTTTGTATTTAAAAAGTCGCTATGTCCCTCAAGCACATGTGCATACACAGGGATCGTTTTAATCCTTCTGGGCCTCGTTATAGCATCTATTGGAGGGAGACACCTGAAAATATACGGTCGCAGTTCAGAGGGTCTCCCCCGTGGCACGACAGATAAACTCGTTACTCAGGGTATCTATCGATATGTGAGGCATCCCATGTTTACGGCGTTCATTTTGATCCTTGTTGGTTTAGGTCTTGCACTCAATTCCATCACATTTACATTTTTTATGGCACCTGTCGGGATTTTTTACATTCTCTGGTTTACTTACAATGTTGACGAGAAGGAGGCCCTCGCGAAGTTCGGGGACAGTTACAGAATCTACAAAAAGCAGGTTCCCCCCTTCCTTCCCGTTCCCGGTAAGCGTTTCAGGAACAAAAACTGATTTCTGGAGTCTAAATAAAAGGTGATCGGGTTTGACGAAATTGTTGAACTTTATAAGGACAGAATTTTTAGAATGCTCTATGTAAAGGTGGGAAATATGGAAGATGCCCTTGATCTCACACAGGATGTGTTCTTCAAAGTTTACAGGGCACTCCCGAAGTTTCGACAGGAATCCAGTATATACACATGGATTTACAGGATCGCTCTGAATACTGCCAACTCTTTTTTGAAGAAAAATGGAAGGATAAACACAGGCTCGTTTGAAGATGTGGGAGATGGTATAGATACGAACATCGCTCATGAGGAAGAACTGAAGAGTATATTGAAGGCAAAAATAGAAGAACTCCCTGAACATTACAAAGATGTCATCATACTACACTACTTCGAGGGCTTTGATTATAACGAAATTGCGGAAATACTCGGAATTAATGTTGGAACTGTAAAATCCCGCCTTTTCAGGGCAAGACAGATTCTTTCAGAAAAAATGAGGAGATTCCTATGATGGAGAGAATCAGAGAAAAAATCATACTTTACATAAAAAACGAGTTACCCCCCGAAGAAAGAGAATCTCTTGAAAAACTTATAACCGAAAATCCTCGATACAGAGAAATTTATGAAAAAGAGCTGAAGCTCGAAAGGCTCCTCTTTGAGCTCGTAGATGACATTAAAGTACCGGAGTTTGAGGTAAAACCCGCCAGAAACTGGTGGCGTTTCGTACCTGTACTGGCAATACTTGCCTTTGTTTTTGCCACAATTTTTAAACTGAGCCTCCCCCATGAGGCCCGAAGTTCTCAATTTTCGATCATTACCCCTTCAAATGAAGTTGTACTCTCCTTTGATAATCCAGAGATTGTAGTATCTGTACCGGAGAAGGCAAAAAAGGTTTTCTTCCTGATAGACGGAGAGGTCTTTTCTGGTGAAATAAAAAAGTACGACGGAGTTTACATAGTTAAACCAGTCTTCATCGAGGATGGCTACCACGAATTTAAGGCAGTTCTCAAAGAGGGAAATCGTATTAAAACCCTGACAAAAACATTTTATGTGGTGAGTGAACGATGAGTCTTTTAATCCTGTTATCTTTAATTCTTCAATCTCTCCCTGAAAGAATGGTGATCCACAGGGGAGATAGTATATTCCTCGATATTGATCCAGCCGAAATCAGGAGAGTAATGGTCATTCCACCTTCAATAGGAACCCTCAGAAACGGCTATTTCGTGGCGAGAAAAAAGGGCGATGGAGTGATAAAGGTAGTTTTCAAAAACCGGCCTCCATCTTACTCCTATGTGAAGGTCACTGGAAGAAGATTTAAAATTGAAATTTCTCCTCGAAAGGTGGAGCTTAACCCCGGTGACACCATTCAGTTTAAACTGAAGACCCCACAGGGGAGGCCCTGTTTTATCCACTGGAGAGTGGTTCCTTCCTGGATAGGTAAAATCTCTCTAACGGGAGAATTTGTTGCGGGAAAGAGGTCCGGCAGGGGTAAAGTAATCTCTGTTGTGAAATGCCGGGGTAGAAAAGGAATCGGCTTTGCAAACATCTCGGTGGGGAATTCTTCACGATTTGTTTCTGTGAAAATTTTACCTGATCCGGTGTATGCTGACGGGAAAATCAAACTAAGGATTACACCAGAAATAAACGGTCTGGATTCAATTGACTGGATTGTGGAGCCTGAAAAACTCGGTTTTGTAAATGAAAACCAGGAATTCGTTCCCCTGAGACCTCACGGTAGAGGTGTTGTCTGGTTTACTGCGTGGAAAAATAGAACCACATACACTGGAAAGACTCTCGTTTTTGTGGGTAAACCTCCGGAGTTCGTCACACCGGAAAGGTTCGTAGTTCTTCCAGGTGATACCACCGTGATAAAGGTAAGATTGCCGGGAAGGCTGAAAAGGAGAATCTATGGATTCCAGTGGGCTGTAAAACCAGGATGGCTTGGCAGGTTTATAGAAACATCGGCTTTTCCCGTGACACACTTTATAGCAGGGGGAAACTCTGGTGTCGGAATGATTTTTCTTAAACTGAACGGAAGACCGCTTAACTTTACCAGAACTCCTATCATCGTAGGAAAAACCGCTGTCTCTATTGTTCCTTCTTCAGCCTACCTAAAAATAGGAGAAACAAAAAAATTCCGGATCGATAAAAAGGTTAAGGGAATCTGGAGGGTTTTCCCGGAATTTGCAGGGCGTATTGACGAAGATGGAAACTTCACCGCAGAAGTTCCACTTAGAGAGGTTTTTATCATTTTTGAGGTTACAGAACCAGGTGGTGGCGGAGGAATTGCAAGGGTTACCATCGTCCCTGTAGATTAGAGCCTCTCGAGAGCCCAGAAAATGTGTTCGTTCCAGAGCTTGACTCCTGTTTTTAAAAGTTTTTCAAGGTATCTTTTGAATTCCGGTTCTCCGGAGTTGCCTGCAGCAATTATGACATTCCTCATAAATCCTTCATAACCTATCCTTTTAACCGGAGTACCCTGAAAATGGCTATTGAAGTCCTCTTCTCTCAGGCTCAAAAGTTTCTCAAGTGCAGGGGCAAAAAGTCCTCCTTTTGGATAAAATTCTTCAATTTTCGTGGGTTTAACCTTCTGATTATAGGGGCACACCTCCTGGCAGATGTCACATCCAAAAACCCAGTTGCCCATTTTCCCTCTGAGGTC
>JALSOY010000050.1 GCA_026986235.1 Caldifarciminota bacterium | reverse complement strand
GGGAGGAATATGAAAACCCCTTCGACCGTCGTTTTCACGCCCAGCCCAACGCCTGCTCAATCTGCGGACCTGGGATTGAACTCTGCGGACCCTCAGGTTGTAAAACAGATTCCTCTTCTCTGATCTCTGAGATAGCCGATATTCTGAAAGCCGGAGAAATCGTTGCAATTAAAGGCCTTGGAGGTTTTCACCTCTCGTGTGATGCAAGAAACCACAGGGCCGTCACCAGACTCAGGAAAATAAAGGGAAGGAGATCCAAACCTTTTGCAATCATGGTACCTGATATCGAATGGGCCCGCAGGATCGCCATAATTTCTCCCCTCGAGGAAAGACTGCTCAAATCCTGGCAGGCACCTATTGTTCTTCTAAAACTCAGGGGAAACAATCCAATATCAGAAGAGATATCCCCTGGCCTTGATACCGTTGGTGTGATGCTTCCATATACTCCTCTGCACCTTTTAATACTTAAAGAGTTTGATGGTCCTCTGGTTATGACAAGCGGAAATGTTTCAGACAACCCTATAATTCACAGAAACGATGAAGTACTGAGCACTTTCCGGGGGAAAATAAAGTTTTTTGTTCTTCACAACCGTAAGATTCACATGAGGATCGACGATTCCATCGCCCGTGTGGTAAAGGGAAGGATTCAAATACTGAGGCGGGCAAGGGGATATGTCCCACTTCCGATTAACATATCCCTGAAAAATTCAATAAGAGTGCTTGCTCTGGGTCCTCTCCTTAAAAACACATTCACATATTTAGCCGACGGAAGAGCTTATATGAGTCAATACATAGGTGATCTTGATAGTTTCCTGAATATTGAATATCTGGAAGAGGTTCTCCTGCACTTTTCTCACCTGTTTGGAATTAAACCTGATGTCGTGGCATGTGACATGCATCCTGATTATCCGACAACACACCTTGCAGAGCATCTGAACCTACCCATTATAAAAGTGCAGCACCATATTGCTCATGTTATGAGTGTGGTTGCTGAGAAATCTCTTTTCGGGAAAAGGGTACTGGGATTTTCATTCGATGGGACTGGATACGGTATGGACGGAAAGATCTGGGGTGGCGAGGTATTTATGGGTGTTCCACCTGATTTCAAAAGGGTCGCCCACTTTAAGTACTTCCCGCTACCAACGGGGGAAGCCGCCATAAAAAATCCCTGGAGAATTACAGCAGCATTTGTTAAGAAAATCCACGGGAAACTCATTCCCTGGTCTCCGGATCTACCTGGAGAGCTGGAAGAGTTTGAAAAGGTAATGAACTTTAACAGTGTGGAGACAAGCAGTGCCGGAAGACTTTTTGATGCATTTGCCTCACTCCTTGGATTACGCCATAGGGTGGATTACGAGGCACAGGCTGCCATGGAACTTGAGTCCATTGCTATAGATACGAACGATTTTTATGCCATAAAGCTTGAAGAAGATGGCGAGATTCTGATCGATTCCTATGATTTCTTTGAAAAAGTTTACACGGATTTCAAAAGAGGCCTTGGCATTCCTCTGATTTCATCGAAGATTCACAACACATTTGTCTGGATAATTGAAGAGATAAAAAAGAGGTTCAGGGGCGAGTACGACGCCGTCGTTTACTCGGGTGGTGTCTTCCAGAACAGGTACATTCTGGAGAAACTCGATGGATTCTTTAACGAGGAAGTACCTATAAACGACGGTGGAGTATCCCTCGGTCAGGCGGTTTACGCTGCAATGAAAATGGGAGGTTAATTTATGTGTCTTGGAGTACCCATGAAAATTATTGAAGTAAACAGAGAACTCGGCATGGCAAAGGCCGAAATTTCCGGGTTTATTCAGAACATAAGGATCGACCTTCTGGATGAAGTTTCCGCCGGAGATTATGTTATCGTTCATGCAGGTTTTGCAATTCAAAAGTTAAACGAGAAGGACGCACTTGAAACCCTGAAACTCATTGAAGAAATATTTTTCGACGATGAAGTATCTGGATGAATTCAGGGACAGTGAACGGGTAAAGAGACTCCTGAAAATCATAAATTCCATAAAACTTCCTGAGAGGGTGAGGATAATGGAGGTTTGCGGCACCCACACGATGTCCATAAGGAGGTTTGGCATTCACAGACTTGTTGAAGACAGGGTGGAACTCATCTCCGGCCCCGGATGCCCAGTCTGTGTTACCACCGTCGATTACATTGATAGAGCCGTAATGCTTTCAGAACTTGACGATGTGATAATTACCACTTTCGGTGACCTCGTTAAAGTTCCCGGTACCAGAGGATCCCTGAGTACCTCCGGTGGAGATGTCAGAGTGGTCTATTCACCCATTGAATCCCTGAAAATTGCAATGGATAATCAGGACAGGAATGTGGTATTCCTGGCCGTGGGATTCGAAACGACTGTCCCTGGAATAGCTCTCACCGTGAAAGAAGCAATGCAGCAGGGTGTAAAGAATTTTTACATCCTTGAAGGGAATAAAATTATGCCCCCTCCTATAAGGGCACTCCTTGACGATCCTGAGATGGAAATTGACGCATTCCTCCTTCCCGGACATGTGTGCACCGTATCGGGCTACCTTCAGTACGAATTCATTGTCCGGGAATACGGTAAAGTTGCCGTGGTATCGGGATTTGAACCCGTGGACATCCTCCTTGCCATACTTGAGATTTTAAAAATGGTTCGTGATGGCAAGAGAGGGATAATAAACATGTATCCGCGCGCGGTAAAGCCTCACGGAAACAGGAAGGCAATGGACCTGGTTTACGAGATTTTCCAGAGGGCAGACGACACATGGAGAGGCCTTGGCCTGATCCCTCTGAGCGGGCTGAAGTTAAGAAACAGAAGTTTCAGTGCAGAGGAGAGATTCGAGTTACCGAAAATGGACTCAAAGGAGCATCCTCTGTGTCTTTGCGGTGAAATTCTGAAAGGAAAGGCACGGCCGGATCAGTGCAGATTGTTTGGCACTGCATGCACTCCAGATCACCCCATCGGGCCATGTATGGTGTCATCTGAGGGAACCTGCGCAGCATATTACAAGTTCCAGGAGTACCTTCGTTGAAATTCCTTTGCTCTCGAATTATTCTATTGAGTCATGAACCTTCTCCTTACTTTGATTATAACAATGAAAGTCCTTGCAACGATAGGTAACATACAGATTACCACCGCCGACCTTGATTCGTTTGTCAAACTTAAAGCCTTTGAAGGTTATATGGATACATCCGGTGACTTTAGAGCCCTTGAAGACCTTTTAACGGAGAAAGTTCTCCTTTTAGAAGCAAAAGAAAGAAACATAAAAGTCCCGGATAGTGTGGTTGAGAACTACTTCAACCTAATTTTCCGCGAGTACGGAAACGAGAGAGAGTTTCTTGAATTTATAAACTCTTACGGGATCACGAAAGAAGAGGTGAAAGAAAAACTCCGAAACGACCTTATGGTATTTAAACTCATGGAGGATGAAGGCATAGTCGATTACGAGATTGGCGATAGTAGCTATGTTAAAAGGCCACCTGAGATCCGCTACAGGCTTATAAAAATCTCCTCTCCTGGATACCTCCCTTTTTACAAAAAGTGGTTAAAAAAACTCAAAACATGGTATGTCTGGCTCCAGATAAAACTTGGCCTTCCCTTCGACGAAGCGGCAAGAAAGTATTCCGAGCACAGAACATCAGAGATCGGTGGGGACATGGGAGTCCAGGTGATAGAACCGCATAATAAGTTTATCCAGATAATCGCGTCAAATCCGCCAGGTAAGGTCTCAAAACCCTTTAAAACCCCTTATGCCTACTTTATTTTTAAAGTTGAGGAATACCTTCCCCGTATCCCTGTAAGATTTGGTGACCTCAACTACCACGAAAAGAGGGTGGTTCTTCAGGAACTCGTTTATGAGAAAATTTCGGCATACGCCAGAAACCTATGGAAAAAGTTCAATGTTGAAATAAAAAGGTGAGTTCTCTTTTGGATTAAATTTCTATCGTATAAAGTTCAGCATTGTTGAGCATAAGGTCGAAAAAGTTATCCCTCGAGACTTTAACACCTTCAAAGAGACTTTTGAAAGAAACAATAAGTAGTCTGTGGGTAACGACCAATATGTTTTCCCGGGAGCCGTGAAATTTTTTCAAATCCTTCACAAAGTCAAGGATCCTCTTTTCCGCATCTTTCAGGCTCTCTCCCAGAGGAGGCCTCATGTTGTAAGGATCACTATCCCATCTCTCCCAGAGTTTTCTGTATTTTTCCCTGATCTCGGGTATGTACTGTAAGTTCCAGATTCCACGCTTTACCTCTCTCAGCCTTGGATCGAGATGTATCTCGAGTCCAAGGTCTTGATTCAGAATTTCCGCAGTCTGTACTGCCCTCAACAGATCGGACGAATAAAGGGCATTTATGTCAATTTTTCTGTCTGTAAGTTGCCTTCTGAGTTCTTCAGCCTGGCCTCTACCCCTGAAGTTTAGAGGTGTATGAACCCAGCCCTGAACGATCATCATTCTGTTACATTCAGTTTCTCCATGTCTCACGAGATGCAGTTTCATTTGACTTCACCTCCCGGAAATTATATACTTT
>JALSOY010000049.1 GCA_026986235.1 Caldifarciminota bacterium | reverse complement strand
TGGAGAACTTATGTTTCCCACATACATGAAAGAGCTTATAAAAATAACATCGCACGAATTAGGGACGCAGGATTTCGATCTGGAAGAGATCTATCGTGGATTTGAAAAATTTTTCTCAAAACCGGAAATCAGGAGGTTTTTTGAAGGTGGAGAGGTTTATACAGAAAAAGAGATTTATAATGCGAGGGGAGAGCACATGAGGATCGACAGACTCGTTTTTCTTGAGGATAGAATACTTGTGGTGGATTTCAAAACAGGTGAACCGGGGATAAAGAAGTACGAAGAACAGGTGGAGAATTACAAGCAGGTGGTGAGGGAGCTTCATCCCGACATGAAGGTACTCGGATACATTGTTTACTTTGACAGATGTGAGGTAGTGGAGGTCTGAAGTTGGACAAGGTTATCTTCCTCCCCCTCGAGTCGGATCTCGTTAACTTCGTAGCAGACAGGGTCATAACGATTTCAGGCGGGCGTGATATGTCAGGCATAAATGTGGTTTTTCCGGGGAAAAGGCCGGGTCACTTCCTCCGGATGAAAATAGCAGAAAAACTGGGTCGCTCCTTCTATCCACCGAAAGTTCAGGAGTTTGAGACATTTGTTCACGAAATCACGCTAAAAAAGTATGGGCTAACAAGAAAAATCGATCCCCTGAACGCCGCATGGCTCCTCTATAACTCCATAAAAAAGTTCGTGGATGTCCCGGAATTTGAATCCTTTTACCAGTGGTCTATTAACCTTTTTAAGCTGTTTGAAGAACTCGATGAGGAACTCGTGGATGATCTTACGGAATTGGTAAATATGGTGGAGGTGGAAAGTGACATTATTCCCCAAAGGATTCTTGAAGTATGGAAAAATATCCAGGACATAAGGATGGACTTCTACAAAAAGTTGATAGACTCGGGATATTACACATCTGGAATGCTCTATCGACTTGCGGCGAAAGAGGGTACAGTGCCAGAAAATTTTACTGTATTTGCAGGTTTTTTCGCCCTGCCAGCCTCACAGAGAAGGATTTTTAAAAATATCCTTGAAAACGACGGTGGACTTGCTATCTTTCAGGGCGATCCTGCAGAATGGTCCGTACTCAATGAAGTCAAAAATAGTCTTCCGGGTCCACACAAAGTGATAAAATCACCAACAAATACCCCGGATTTCAAAATCTTTTCCGGCTTTGATATGCATTCAGAAATGGCAAAGGTACGGGATATTTTGAGCGAACTTGAAGATGAGCTTTCTGACAGACCCGATAAACTTGCCATAATACTCCCTCGAACCGATAGTTTGATTCCACTGATCTACCAGTCTATCAGCCATTTTGATAAAAATTTCAACATCGCCATGGGATATCCTCTGAAAAGAACCCCCTTGATCTCCCTGTACGAGTCCGTTTTCAGAACTCAGGAAAACAGAACAGACACCTATTTCAGAAAGGATGTTCTCAAGGTTCTCACCCACCCTTTCGTTAAAAACATTAAAGTAAAGGGTGATACAACACCATTCAGAATTGCTGTTCACGCCTTTGAAGAGTTTGTCAACCAGGCTGAGATCGTCGTTTTTGATCTCCACGATGAACTTTTCCTTGAAGAAGCTTTTAAAAGAATAAGAAGCGTTGCAGATGACGAGGTACTTGAGAAGTTTAAAACGGTTATCAGACTGTTCTTCTACGATTTTGAAAACATCACCACTTTCGGGGAGCTCAAAAAAGCTCTTGAAGAATCTGCCAGTTTTCTGCTTGAAAACAGTACACTGGGAAATTACAAGTTGAACTTTGAGTTCATGAGCAGGTTCTTTGAAACGGTTCGGGGCATCGAAGACTTTTTCTTCAAAGACGAAAAGTTTGAAGCCCATAACATTTACAGAATCTTCCTGTACAGACTAAAAAAAGAGAGGGTGGCCTTTGAAGGGACACCTGTTAAAGGTATTCAGATACTCGGATCGCTTGAGGCAAGAGGGTTGAACTTTGAAAACATCATTTACCTGGACCTGAACGAGGGCGTCGTGCCCGGTGAGCCGGAGATAAATCCCATACTCCCCCCTGCCCTGAGAAGCTCACTGGGACTGAGTGACCACAAAAGAACTGAGGAAGTTTACAGATACCACTTTAAGAGACTCCTTTCGTCCTCCCGCAGAGCTTACCTTCTTTATGTTGACACTCCAGACAGGGCAAGGAGCAGATATATTGAACAGCTCATCTGGGAGGAGGAAAAGAGAGCGGGGAGAATCCTTGAAGACGAGATCGTTGAGAAGAGAGTCTTCAATGTTAAATTTGAAAAGAAAATCAGAGAACCTGTTGAGAAATCATCGGAAATTATGGAGATACTCAGGGAGATGACCTGGAGTCCAACGGCGATTGACACCTATCTTTCCTGTCCCATGAAGTTTTACTTCAGGTATATTCTCAACCTAAGGGACGAGAGAACAGACGACGACATAGGTAGAGACAGGATCGGCCAGCTGGTCCATACAATCCTTTTTAAGTTTTACAGCCCCAATCTGGGGCAGAGGGCAGATTACAAGCGTCTCACACCGGAGAATCTGAAAAGGATGATAGACGATGTATTCAGGGATAGTTTCCCGGAAAACTGGGGAACCGCACTACTCGTGAAAAAGGCAACTGAAAAGGCACTTTTCAGTTACTTATCAAAAGAGAGAGAAGAAAAAAGGGATCGCATTATTCTAAGCCTCGAGATGCCTCTAAAAAGCAAACTGAAGTTCGGAAACCATGAACTTGAGTTTACAGGACGCATTGACAGAATTGAGAGAATCGATGGTGAGATCTTTATAACGGATTACAAAACCTCAAAATCCCTGAAGAAACCGACAAATAAAAACCTATCACCGGTAAATAGCAGGGAGGAAGTTAAAAAGTATGTGAATAGTTTTCAGCTTCCCATTTATCTTGAGCTCTACAGGAAGTACGCCAGAATAAAAAGTTACGAGTATGTCAACGCGAGACTTATCTCCCTTGTGAAACTCGACGAGGTGATGTTGTTCAAAAAGGACACGGATAGGGAGGAAAAGATGGGTTATATAAAACACTATCTGGGCGTGGTTGTGGATGAGATTTTGAACCCGGAGGTACCCTTTTATATGGATGAAGGTGATACTTGCAGGATATGTCCCTTTAAAGAACTCTGCGGAGTGGAGATATGAAAATTCTTCTTACAGCAGACTGGCATCTTGGAAAGGTATTTGAACAGTCACAGGTAAACTTTTCACTATATGGGGAGCACGAAAGAATACTCGAAAGAATCGTAAAGATTGCCGATGACGAAAAGGTGGACGCCGTTGTTATTGCAGGTGACATCTTTGACTCTTACAATCCTCCCAACGAGGCAAGGTCCCTTTTCAACAGGACACTCGTTGAGCTTTCACAGGCAGGTGAAAGGCCTGTCATCGTTATCTCCGGCAATCACGATTCCCCCGAAGGCCTTGCATCCATAAAGCCTTTTTCAGAACGATCTGGCATCTTTATCCATCACCTGCCCGGGGTGGAAATACTGTCCCAAGACTACAGATCGAAGAATTTTTACGCCAGATCCAGCGGAAACTGGCTCAACATTGAGTTTGTGACCGGAGAAACTGTTACATTCTATCTCCTACCCTATGTGTCTGAAACCCGTCTGAACGAATCGTTCAGCGGGTACACCCTATTTGATAAGGCCCTTTCATACAACGAAAAACTCCAGGCTCTGATTTCAGAACCATCACCCTTTGAACAGGATCACCTTATTCTGGTTTCCCACATTTTTGCTGAAAAGGGCATTCTGGGCGGCTCGGAGAAAACCCTGATACTCGGCTCTTCCTTCACTTTTGAAGTTGAAAGGATACCGAAGGACTTTTCACTTGTGTTTCTCGGTCACCTCCACATGCAACAGCAGATTGACGAAAGGATTTTCTATCCGGGATCAATTTTCCCCATGAATGTCCGCGAGATAAAAAATTCACCCGCAAAGTCGGTTTCCATATTCGAATTACACGATGGCGGCTTTGAAAGACACATCGTTGAAGTTGTTCCTGGCGACTATGTCCGCGTCGTGAGTCTTGAGACCATCGAAGAGGCCCTGAGACTCGAGGATTCCGGAGGCCTGATATTTATAGAAGTCAAAAGCCCGCTTACCAGCCAGACAGGACTCTCCGAAGTGGTAAGAAAGTTCAGGGGCAGACTTCTCGGCATAACCTTCGGGAGCACCGGAGATTTCGAAGATGATTACTTCGGACAGATAGATCCGTCAACCCTCACTGACAGGGACCTCTTTACCGAATTCTTCAAAAGGCAGACAGGGAAAGAACCGGATGAGGAACTTGTCAGGATATTCCTTGAGATTTTAAACGAGGTGAGGAATGAAGCCGGTTGAACTCGTATTTAAAGGACTGAACAGTTATACAGAAGAGGCGAGTATCGACTTCAGAAAACTCTACAAATCAGGGATATTCGGGGTATTTGGTGAAACCGGCGCCGGAAAGACCACCATCCTTGATGCCATTACAATTGCACTCTACGGGAAAATTGATAGGGTAAATTCCATATCAGAGGCCACGAATCCCATAGTGGGCAAAATATCTGTCAGATTCAGATTCGTGATGAACGGAAAACTTTACGAAGTTTTCAGAGAGTTTAAAGACGGCGTGGCGAAAAAC
>JALSOY010000048.1 GCA_026986235.1 Caldifarciminota bacterium | reverse complement strand
TTCTCCAAGGGGGATCTTTGATGAATCCCCCTGTGTCCCCCTTTTATCAAAGGGGGATTTTATCACTTTTCATGCGTACTTTTCGAAAAGTTTATCAACATCTTCCTGGAGTTTCTTCACATGGTCAGCAGAATTTCTCAGGGCAGCAAGCTCTTCGTCTGTAAGTTTGAGTTCTATAACTTTCTCTGCTCCACCTTCACCGAGAACAACGGGGACACCGATAAATACATCCTGAATCCCATATTCACCGTTCAGGTAAACAGAAGTGGGTATGACCCTCTTTTTATCCCTGATAATGGACTCAACCATAATGGCTACCGAGGCACCAGGAGCGTAGTAGGCACTTCCCGTCTTGAGAAGTGCAACGATTTCTCCACCTCCTTTTCTCGTCCTTTCCACGAGCCTGTCAATTGTCTCTTTATCAAGAAGTTCTGTAATGGGAATACCGGAAACAGAGGCAAATCTTGGAAGAGGAACCATAAGGTCACCGTGAGTGCCCATTACCATTGCCTGCACATCTTCAGGTGATACTCCAAGCTCCATGGCGATGAATGCCCTGAATCTCGTTGCATCGAGAGCACCTGCCATCCCCATTACCCTGTTTCTCTCAAAGCCCAGTACTTTGTATGCGGTGTAAACCATGGCGTCGAGAGGGTTGGTAACTACAATCACATAAGCGTTGGGAGCGTACTTCTTTATCTGCTCCGCAATACCTTTAACTATGGTAAAGTTTTTCTCAAGCAGATCCTCACGACTCATTCCGGGTTTCCTTGGTAAACCTGCAGTTATGATAACCACATCAGAATCCTTGATGTCTTCGTAATTGTTGGTTCCGGTGGCAAAATAACTGTATCCGAGAAGTGGAGCTGCTTCAGCCATATCCAGGGCTTTCCCCTGGGGCATACCTTCAACTATATCGAGAAGAACAATATCACCGAGCTCTCTGGCGAGCATCTCTCTCACTGCCTGCTCGCCCACATGACCTGCACCTATCATTGAAATCTTTTTTCTCATTTCATTTTACCTCCGTTTAAAATTTTCAATTATATTTTATTCCACAAAGAGAATATGTTCAATGATGGATCAGTATCTTTCAACGGGATAGCGCCAGTCCTTGTCGAGACACATCTTGGACAGGCGGGTTATCGTTGGCGGCTTCCTCTTATGCTCCGATCTAATTATACGCCTGTATATGTCTTCAACGGACTCCAGGCTCAAACTTAAAAGTTCAGCAGTTTCTCTTACAGAAAGTTCAAGTTCCACAAGGGCGAAGAGTACCCGGTCTATCTCGTAGTATGTGTGACCCAGCTCCTCTTCGTCAGTCTGGCCCTTCCAGAGTCCTGCTGAAGGCTTTTTCCTAATGATCTCCGTGGGAATACCTATGTATTCGGCAAGTTGCCATACCTGGGTTTTGTACAGATCCCCAATGGGATAGATGTCTGCCGCCATGTCCCCAAACTTCGTTCCATAACCAAGGAGTAACTCCGTTTTGTTGGATGTCCCCAGCACAATCTTGTTCTCTAAATTGGCAAACATATAGTTAATTATCATCCTGATCCTTGGCTTGACATTGGCTATGGTGAGCCTTGTACTGAAATCCGAAAGATCGCGGGACGGTAAAAGGGAGGAGAACCACCTGACGGCATCGTTTATCTTGATATACCTGTACCTTATTCCTCTGCTTTTTACAAGGTTCAAAGCGTCTTTTATGTCGTTTTCCGGCGACACCCCCTCTTCCGGCATTATGATGGCGACCAGATCATCACCGATAACCTCGTGGGCAAGTACAGTTACAAGGGAGGAGTCTATCCCGCCTGAAAGTGCCACGACACCACCGCGGGCACCGATTTTTGAAATCCTCGTTAGTATAGACTTCTGGATTATCCTCTTAAAAATCTCAAGCTCTTCCTGAGTCAGTCTTATCTCAATTGTCTCATTCATCTTTGCATGTCCTCATACGCTCTGAGAAGTTCTTCAAGGATCTCACGCCTTACCTCCCGCACACGGATATCCCTTCTCCTCAGCCTTCTGGATTCTTCAAGGTCAATTTCCACCACATCAAATGCCTCCTCGATGAGAGGGAGCTCCTTTATCAGTTTACCGGAAGCGTTGAAGACCATGCTGCCTCCCCAGTATGTGACACCGTCCTGTATGCCAGACTGATTGACAAAAACAAAGGGAAGTATGTTATCCCTGACCCTCTCCTTCAGAAAATCTTTCCACAGCGTATTCTTTCCCCTGTCGTACGGTGAGGCTGAAAGCACGACTATGAGTTCAGCGCCCCGGAATGTAACCGCCCGGGCTGGCTCAGGGAACCAGACATCTTCGCAGATCAAAACCCCGATCCTTGCCCGGGGTGTATCGAAAACCGGCAGTCTCGAACCGGGTCTGAAATATCTCTTTTCATCAAACAGCCTGTAATTCACCAGTTGAACCTTACGGTATCTCCCGATAATCTTACCGTTCACGATAACAGCAGCAGCGTTGTAGTAAAACCCTCTATCGTCCCTGTCCACGAATCCCACAATGGTGGTAACTCCGGCTTCGGCTGAAACTTCTCTGATCTCTTCGAGGGCGTCCAGGTTTTCGTTGACCCTGTCAAGATATATATCCCCGGATCCAAATCCCAGTGTGGAGAGCTCGGGGGTCACGAGAATATGGGCCTGTGCCTCACGGGACCTGTAAATTGACTGAATTATTTTCTCTTTGTTCCCTGAAACATCTCCAAGCTTCGTTTCAATCTGAGCAAGTGCGACCCTTATCTTCCTCATCTCATTCAGCGAGGGTCAACTCTATTCTGCGACCCACTTTTACGATCTTTCCTGCCTCAGGATACTGTTCCACAACCGTCTGCGGCGGAGCCGGATAGGACCTGTAACCTTTAACAACCGGTATCAGCCCGTTTTTTACGAGCACCTTTTTTGCCACGGAAAGAGTCATACCCCTGACATCTGGTACTCTGACCTCCTGTCCGTGACGGGTGTAGGCGGGCATCACGATAAAGTCAGCGACAAGTACAGTTCCAACTGACAGGATACCGAAAGTTAAAACGGCCACGATAAAAATCTTTAAATAACGCTTCATCACCTTAATTTTAATCCATCAAAGAAGTTTGTCAATGACGAAAGATACGGCGATCAAAAGTCCTATATTGAGGTGCAGTTTAATGGTGCCTGCATTCGCCGGAGTCAGTTCCTGGAAACTGTTATAATTCTCCCTTACGATCCTGATGGTTCTGATAGCCAGTGGCAGGGTTATAAACACCAGGAGTGACCAAACAGGCAGCGCATTTACAGCCACTCCTACCAATACCGAGAGGTAAGAGAGATAAAGTAAGAAAGCGTAAACCCGTGAGGCACGCTCAAGCCCCAATCTCACGACGAGATGCCTCTTACCTGCCTGTCTGTCCGCTTCACTATCCTGAAACTGATTGATCCAGAGTATGAGGGTGACGAGAAGAGAAATGGGGATAGAAGCAGCTACAGGTTTCCAGCTCACCGTGTCTGTTTGAACATAGAAAGATCCCAGGGTTATCAAAACTCCGAAGTTCAGGCCTATGAGAAACTCACCAATTCCTTTACCTGCGAGGAAAAGCGGAGTTGCCGTGTAAAAGTAGCCTGATACAAGTCCTATAAGTCCAAGGACGAGCACAACCAGTCCGTGTCTCAAAAACAGGAGGATCCCGGCAACAAGGGAAATGGCGTAAGAAGTTATGAACACCTTTTTCATCTCTTCCGGTGTGATCAATCCTTCAGGGATCATTCTCGAACCTCCGGTGAAAGGAAAGGCAAAGGTTTTATTGATCCTGTCGGTACCGTTAAGCCAGTCAAAGTAGTCGTTGGAGGAGTTGGCACCGGCGTGCAGGGCGACCACACCTATAAGGGTCAGTATGAAATCAACGGGGGAAAACCTGCCGTACCACGACCAGGCCATTGCGGTTCCAATCAAAAAAGGTACGACACTTGCCGTAAAAAATGGTGGTCTCGTGGCCATAATGTAGAGTTTAACCTTTCTCATCTCTGTTCTCCTCCAGAAATTTTTTTAACATGAGAAAATCGCTTTTTATTTCGTGCATTCTGCCAGGATTCCTGAGAATAGCGGCTGGATGGAAGGTTACAAGTAACTTTGGGCCGAAAACGGAATCAATTATTTTCCCTCTCAATCTTGAGAGAGGCACCCTGTCTCTACCGGAGAGGAAGTAGGCGGCAAAACGGCCGAGGGCAACAAGTATCTTCGGCTGGATTATCTTTATCTGACGCACAAGATAAGGGCTGCAGGCCTTAATCTCCTCAGGACGCGGATCCCTGTTACCCGGTGGTCTGCACTTCAGCACATTCGCAATGTAAACATCCCTCTCACGATCAAATCCTATTTCGTTTAACAACTGGGTAAGAAGTTTGCCTGCCCTTCCAACAAAGGGTAACCCCTCTCTATCCTCGTCTGCCCCCGGAGCCTCTCCGACGAACATGACTTTTGAATAAGGGTTTCCCGACCCGAAAACATAGTTCGTCTTTTTCAGGTGAAGCTGACACTTCCTGCACGAATAAACCTCACTTTTTAACTCTTCAAGCTTCTTTTCAACAGTCTCCACCTCTTTCCTCTCAACTATTATTTCGTTAAACCCGAGGAACTCTTTGAAAAACAGAAGTAGTTCGCTACTTTTCAATTTTTTCTGCAATTTTGTCAA
>JALSOY010000047.1 GCA_026986235.1 Caldifarciminota bacterium | reverse complement strand
GAAACGGAGAGGATGCGGTCTCCGATTTTGATAAAGTGTCTCTCCATTTCTTTCGTACGATAAAAACACTCAGAGGCAGAAATGTAATCATCACCGTATGCTGTACCCGTGCCACTCACATACTTAATCTTTATGCCGTGAGTTACACCGTTACTCCTGAAAAGTAGATACTGATTCATAAAGATGATCCTCTATTTTGTCTGTGTCCACGAGGAGGATAACCCTGTCTTTGACCTTGAAATCTCCCCTGATGAAAGGGTCTTCGAGGGACTCAATTTCGTCTTCCTTTACCTCCACAATGTCATAGATGTTGGATACGGGAAACCCCCAGGTGGATTCACGACCCTTCATCAGAAGATACATGTCTTCTTCTCCTTTAAGTTCCTCAATGCCGAGAATCCTGTTGAGTGAAACGAGGGTCACCACCTCACCCATCAGAATGGTAAGACCCAGAAATATGTCTGGAACGAAGGGGATGCGGGTGTAATGGATGTCCGTAACGATTCGGTTGGTTTTCTTTAATTCAAAACCGTATAAACGCTCGTTTATCTCGACTACGAGGACTTTCATGTGACTTACTATATAGCAATTTCCCTAAATCGGCAAGAAAACCGCATGTACAACGAGGTTTAAAGCCACACGAATTTTCTCTTTTAAAAGTCAGGATCTTTACTTTACTAAAGGCTGTTCGAAAAATCCCCCTTCTTCAGAAGGGGGAACTAAAGGGGGATGTTTTCCGATTGAAATTCAATCCCCCTAAGTCCCCCTTCTTCAAGGGGGATTTTTGAGAACCCTATTCCTTGGAAAAGGACTAAAAAGGGATGATAACCGTAAAATCAACTTTAATCGTAAATTAAGAAATATACTTTTCGAACACCCTCTTACTTTACTATCACGGCTCTCTTTACTGAGTTTGCGTATTTTACGAAGTATATTCCCGGCATCAGGCCTCTTACTTCCAGGACACCGGGGCCTTTAACATCGATTTTCCTCACGAGTCTTCCCGATGAGTCAAAGATCTTTAAGCTACCACACATGGGTTTGATGACAGTTACTTTGAACATACCAGAGGAGAGGAGGATTTCAAAACTGGATACTTCATCTTCGTCGATACCAACAGGTGATACTATACTCTCTCCGGTTATACTGAAATCGTCAACATAGAATCCCTCAGCGTTGTCTTCTCCGTCGCTTACGAATCTGAGCCTTACCCTGATGGTATCTCCTGGATTGAGGAAGTTGAGGTCGTAATCGTACTGTGCCCAGCTGTTTACAAAGCTCAGAGTTGAATCGAGTGCGCCGCCTGAGCCGATGAAGTCTATGGTATCGGTTTCGTTTCCGTGTACGATCTCCACATAGATGCCGTCCGATCCATAGGTTGCCACTTCATACCATAGCCAGAAGCTCAGGGTCGGGTTAAATGATACCACTATTTCAGGGGACTCAATGGAAGAATTCCAGTTGTTTCCATACCTCCAGCTACCCGGTGTTCCACAGTAAAGAGACTTTGTCCCGCTGTGTGCCCTTCTCTCACCGACGAGCCATCTTGAGCCCAAGCGCCATCCGTTCAGATTCCCCTCGAAATCCTGTCTATAGGCCGATACACCCACTATACCCTGTAAAGTGAAATTCCCGGTATAACCAGAAACAGAGTATTCCACACCAATCTCGTAGGTGCTACCCGGTATGATGGAGGGATCAACATAGACGGAGACCGTGCAGACGGAGGAATCCCGGGCAGCTATTTCCGGGAAGTAAACAGTGTCCTGAACATAAACACCGGGTGTTCCAGAACTCAGCATGACGGTAACATCCCTCGCAGGTGCCACTGTTTCGTTTTTTATCCAGATTTCAATCTCTCCCGAGTCCCCCGGGTTTAAAGTCCCTGAGATAAGTGATGTCCGACCCATTAAGTATGGGCGCATTACCGGGAGGATCCACGAGGTTGAATCCCCTGCAATCGAGACCCTGAGGACTGCGTGTCCCGTGTCGTGAGAAGCACTGTAGAAGATCGCGACGGTTTCCTCCTCTTCAGGTGAAAGCCCTGAAATCACAAACGAGTCTGGATGGAGATCGAGTATCCCGGTAATTTCATCAATGTGGACACCAGTCGGTTCTGAGGTATCGTTTCCAGAGTTTTTGAACACGAGTTTAAGAATTCCCGTTTCCCCCGGACTTACAATTGAGTCTGCGTAGAGTGAGCTATCCCGCACCAGGACGGTATCAATTCCAGGAAAGGCTCCATGATGTATCACTGAGATGTTTTTTAAAAGTCTCACATGGCCCGGAACATAGACTCCGAGCACGATCTCGCCTGTAACACCTGATGGGACATGCAATAAGGCACTTCCCCAGAATTTGACCACATCCAGGATGTCATTTCCCTGTGTGATGGTTGCCCGGCCTGAGTCAGCGCTAAAGGTTGAAATCCTGAAATTTGAGCCTGCAACTACTGTATCGGGTGCTGTTACCCTCAGATCCTGCGGAACATTTTTCCAGACTGGCATGAGAGGGTCTCCAAGGAGATTGAGCTGGTACTGATGCCATCTATAAACATTCTCGTCCCGTGAGTAGGGGATGAAAAGCACCTTGTCCAGGGCGAGAGCAGCGCCAAGATAGGGGACATTTCTCTCAAATATGGTGCCGTAGAATTCACTGTCAAACCGGTCAGAGTAGCCATACCCGGGATTTCCCGGAGAACCCCATCCGTATCTTGAGTTTCCTATAAAAGCCACCCCTCCACCGTTTTCGTTCCTGATAAAGTACTCTGAGATCGCATCTCTGTCAAAGGCGCCAACCCAGCAGCCTATGGAAAAAAGAATTCCGCATCTGAGGCCGTTACTCAGCCCCTGTACATCTGATATCCCCATGTAGTCTGCTCCTGTGCCCATGACATTGTACCATCCGTGCCCGTCATGGTTAAGGAAGTTAACTCCACTGTTTATGGCGGATGCCACGCTGGATGAGCTTTCATTACCCCTCGTTTCGTATAGTTTTGTAATGTAAATGTGTCCGGGCACATAGAGGGAGTCAATCATCTCCTTCCCTATGCTTGCATCTGTAAAGGGGTCATGCCAGAGAACTTCTGCAAAAAAGAGTGCCCTGTTCTGGTAATCTCTGAAATAGGGAGCTTCGTAAGCAATGACCTTTCTTATGAAGGTTTGAACCTCCCGGGTATTTCTCACGGGTGCTCTACCCACGATGATGTCCGGATAAAGATCAATGGAGTCAGCTGTCTCTCCAAATGTGCCGTTTCCGTTTTCATCCCACGAGCCATCGAGATCAGAAAAGTAAAGATCTGCCCTTATACTGTCTTCATCGGAGACGAAGCCCGCTTCACATGTCATAGCGTATGCCACCCTCGCGGGGACATATTCGACATCTCCCCCAAGAAGCAGGGCGGTGAGACCTGAGTCCTGATAGCATATCCTTGCGTAGTTCCGGACTTTCTCCGCAAGGTCACGACCTGCATAATGGGTTGTGATCCACTCTGTCGTCCTGATAGTCGTTCTTATACCGAATCTCCGATACCACCTCGCAAGGGAATCAAAAACATCTGCAAACCTCGAGGGAGTAACGATGAGGTAATCCATGCCCTGATTGATGGGAACAAAGTCCTGATGCACATCTTCGGGATTCTCCACCAGCCCGCGGACTACCGAGTGAACAAAATCCCTGCCCCACCGGGTTTTTTTAACGCTTCGTTTGTCCGGTACTGTTTCAAACTCAATGTCAACGGACCTGAGAATCTCAATTTCTCCTGAGACAGGGTTGTACCTGTAAGGAACGACTGTGACAGATGCAACACCTGCCCCCAGAAGGGTGTGGAATCCATCAAAGTTAACGAAGCTATCAGGGTAAAATCTGCTGGATCCGTAAATTTGTGGATCTTTTCGTGGAGGCTTTGCCTCAAATTTAATTCCTGGAATGTCAAGAATTGCCGGAGATGGGACAGGTGGTATTTCAAACTTACCGCCTGGCTTTACCGTCCGGATCGATTTTATTTCCATTCGAGTGACCTTCATCCCTGATGGTACGGCAAAGAAGTAGGTTTTTTGAGGAATGGCAGGCACGCCTGACCCTGACGGTAAGCTGTATCCTTTATCGACGATTTTTATCTCACTTCCTTTGAGCTCATAATGGGGTCCCTCAATGTGTACGGAAAAACTCAAAAGTATTGCTATTAACGGAATCATCGATATCCTCCTTTTTAAAATCTTAAAGACTCCATCCGGTAAACACAACTTTCGACTTCTTCAGATAAAGTATTTTTATCTTCAAGTGCCGGTTAACAATCACCGTATTATGCAATAAAATACTCCAGTATACAGATAAGGGAGGAGAGAAATGGGATTTTTCATGGCCAGTGAGGATGACATCAAAAGTGGACGCACGACTGATGTTTATTTTACGAGAACAGAAAGGATTTTAAGAGAGAAGAACATCCACAATGTTTCGGTGGCAGAGTTTACTGTTTCAGGTTTACCCGATGGATACAGGTGGGCCATATTCGGGGGGCTTGAGGAGGCGGTGGAACTTCTCGAAGGGAAGAAAGTGGACCTTTACGCCTTCCCTGAGGGCACACTTTTCAGGTCAAGGGATGTTAACGGAGTACTCGTCCCGGTTATGTACATAGTGGGCGACTATGTGGAATATGCCGTGTATGAGACTCCCGTTCTGGGATTTTTGTGTCAGACGACAGGTGTGATGACGAAGTCAGCACGGGTAAGAATTGCTGCAGGTGACTCACTTGTCCTTTCCTTTGGTATTCGCAGGATGCATCCCGCACTTGCTCCCATGATAGACAGAGCCGCTTACATTGGAGGATGTGATGGCGTATCGAGCATTATTGGTGCCCAGACGATAGGCCAGCCTCCAAAGGGGACAATGCCCCATGCCCTCATGATAACCATGGGAGAAGACGAGGCCTGGAGGGCATACGACGAGCTCATGCCGCCGGAAGTCCCAAGAATTGCACTCATTGACACATTCGGTGACGAAAAATTTGAAGCTGTTAAGGCTGCAGAGATTTTCAGGAATCTTAACGCCGTCAGGCTGGATACTCCGGGATCGAGGCGGGGTAATTTCCCGGCTATCATAAGAGAAGTCAGATGGGAACTTGACATCAGAGGATACAGAAATGTAGGCATTTTCGTTTCAGGGGGTCTCGATGAGAAAACCATCCCGGAGTTGAAGGCGGCAGGTGCCTCAGGGTTTGGTGTTGGCACTTCTATTTCCAATGCCCCCACAGTTGACTTTGCCATGGATATCGTTGAAATCGATGGTAAACCCACTGCGAAAAGGGGAAAATTTGGCGGTAGAAAGGATACCTACAGGTGCAGGGACTGTTTTACCTTTGTGAATGTCAAACACGGTGAAGAGCCACCCGACAGATGCCCGGTCTGTGGTGGTGAGCTTGAGCTAATGCACAGAAAGATTCTGGAAAAGGGTAAGCTCACAATCGATCTTCCCGATGTTGACTCCATCAGAAACTATGTTCTTGAACAGTTAAACCGAATTTCTGTTATCGAAGAAGATCCTGTATGATGAAGGTCGTCATTCTCGCAGGCGGAAAAGGTAAAAGGCTTGAGCCTTACACTACTCTGTTACCCAAACCCCTCATGCCCGTCGGGGAGTATCCCATCCTTGAAATAATCCTGAGACAGCTAAAATACTACGGATTCAACGAAGTAATCCTTGCCGTGGGTCACCTCGCAGAGCTCATTCAGGCGTATTTCGGTAAAGGGGAAAAGCTGGGAATGAAAATTGACTATGTTTTTGAACCCCATCCACTGGGTACAGTGGGTCCACTGAAACTCATAGAGGAGAAACTGGATGATGCCCCTTTTCTCGTGATGAACGGTGATGTGCTTACCGACCTTGATTTTAAAGAATTTATGGATTTTCACATAAGTTCGGGAGGCGTTATAACGGTTGGCGTGAAAAAACGGGAGGTGAACATAGACTTCGGTGTGGCGGAGCTTTCTGGTAATGTGATTGTAAACTATCGGGAAAAACCGAGATTCGACTTCTGGGTTTCAATGGGGGTTTACATATTTGAGCCTTCTATAATCAACTACATTCCTGAAGGCCAGAGGTACGATTTCCCGGACCTTGTGAAAAATCTCATAGAGAGAGGAGAAAAGGTTTCAGCCTACCTTTATGATGGATTCTGGCTCGACATTGGAAGAGAAGATGACATGAGAAGGGCGCAGTTTGAGTTTGAAAACAGAAAGGACTCACTTTTGAAATGAAGGCCCTGATTTTATCAGGAGGAAAGGGAACAAGGCTCAGACCAGTTACCTACAGTACGGCAAAGCAGCTCGTGCCCGTTGCCAACAGGCCCATACTTTACTATGTGATCGATAATGTGGTTGAAGCAGGGATCAGGGATGTGGGTATCGTGATTTCCCCTGAGACAGGGGATGAGGTAAAAAGGGCGGTGGAGATGTATAAAACCCGGGAGGTGAGGTTCACCTTTATCCTTCAGGAAGCCCCCCTCGGTATAGCACACGCAGCGGGCATTTCAAGGGATTTCATAGGAGAGGATCCATTTGTCCTCTACCTCGGAGACAACCTAATCGGATCCGGCATCAAGAAGTTCAAAGAAAAATTTGAAAAAGACCGTCCTGACGCACTTATTCTGGTAAAGGAGGTGGATGAGCCCCGGCATTTTGGAGTTGTGACATTTGACGAAGAGGGGAATGTGACGAGACTCGTGGAAAAACCCAAGTTCCCGCCATCCAGCTTTGCCCTCGTTGGGGTTTACTTCTTTTCCCCTGTGATCTTTGAGGAGATTGACAGACTGAAACCTTCCTGGCGTGGAGAACTCGAGATAACCGAGGCCATTCAGGGACTCGTGGACTCAGGTAAAAGAGTTATCGCCGAGTATCTTGATACCTGGTGGCTTGATACGGGCAAAAAGGATGACATCCTCGAGGCCAACAGGGTGGTCCTGGATGAATGGATAAAAAGAGATATCCAGGGTAAAATCGATGAAAGATCCATCATTTCAGGAAGGGTTAAGGTCGAGAAAGGAGCTTTGATTGAGAATTCTGAAGTCAGAGGGCCGGCTGTAGTAGGTAGTGGCGCGGTTGTAAAGAACTCTTTTGTCGGCCCTTACACCAGCATAGGAAACTTCTCTCACATCGAAAACTCAGAGCTCCAGTTCTCCGTTGTTCTTGATGGTGCGGAGATCAGGGATACCCGCGGCCTCGATAGTTCGATAATAGGGAAAAGATCGAGGATTTCGGGAAAGAATGATAGAAGAATCAGGCTTTTCGTTGGAGATGACTCGGTGGTGGAGTTTTGATCATGTTTTTGAGAATCGACTTACCCCTTAGCGGAGCCTTCGTCCTGGTACCCTCCGTTTATCACGATCACAGAGGGTATTTCATGGAAAGTTACAATAAAAGGGATTTCGAAAGAATCGGTCTCGATGTTGAGTTCGTTCAGGACAACGAGTCGAGAACTCTCAGAGCGGGCACAATAAGGGGGTTACACTATCAGGAATCTCCTATGTCCCAGGCGAAACTCGTAAGATGCGTGAAGGGTGCAATTTTTGATGTTATCGTTGACATAAGGCCGGAAAGTCCCACTTTCGGGAAGTGGGTGGGAGTAAATCTTAACGAGCAAAACCACAAGCAGATCTTTGTGCCCGAAGGATTCGCCCACGGCTTCCAGGCCCTCGTTGACGATGTTATCGTTGTTTACAAAGTGACACGCTTTTACTCAAGGGAGCACGACCGTGCCATCAGGTGGAACGATCCTGATATAGGCATTTCATGGCCCATTGAAAACCCCATACTGTCAGAGAAAGACAGGAATGCACCCTATCTAAAGGATATTTTTTAAAATGAGGGTTCTCGTCACAGGAGCCGGTGGATACATCGGATCAGTACTCGTACCCATGTTGCTTGAAAAAGGGTACGAAGTCACTGCACTCGACAGATTTTTCTTTGGAAGGGATACCCTCCCCCCGGCAGATAATAAACTCAAAATCGTCGAAGGAGACATAAGGTGGATAGACCCAGGAGTTCTTAAGGGTATAGACTATGTGATTGACCTCGCTGCCCTTTCGAACGACTCGCTGGGTGAACTCGACCCTATCAGGACATGGTCCATAAACCACCTCGGAAGGTTGAGAATTGCCTCACTTGCAAAGGCGATGGGAGTAAAAAGATACATTCTACCGTCTTCATGCAGTATCTATGGGTTTCACAATCATGTAGTTGACGAAAGATCTGAACCCAACCCCCTCACCACCTATGCCAAGGCAAACTTGAAGGTTGAGCAGGATGTCCTTTCACTCAGCGACGACTCCTTTACGGTTGTTATTCTGCGACAGGCAACCGTTTACGGTGTCTCCCCCCGTATGAGATTCGACCTTGCAATCAACGGCATGGTAAGGGGTTTTTTTAAAAACGGGAAGATCCCCATACTCAGAGACGGGACCCAGTGGAGACCCTTTGTACATGTCAAAGACACTTCACGGGCGATGATCATGGCCCTCGAGGCCCCCGCTGATAGAGTCAACGGGGAGATATTCAATGTGGGATCGGATGAGCAGAACTACCAGATATTTGACCTTGCCAGGAGGATTGCAGAATCCATCGGTATTCCATTTAAATACGAATGGTACGGACTGCCCGATCACAGGTCCTACATCGTTAAATTCACGAAAATCAAAGACAGACTTGGCTTTTATCCCTTATTTAGCGCAGAGGACGGGGCAAGGGAGGTATGGAACGCCCTGGTAGAAGGGAAAGTGGACCCTGATGACGAAAGGACCATTACCATAAACTGGTATAAAAAACTCATATCCGAGGGGATTGAGATATAGGTTCAAAAACAGAGGCAACAACCTCCACGAATGATTCACTTTCATTTGAAGGGACGAATCCCCTTTCACCGGGGGATTTTAAGAGACGATGATCCCCCTTCTTCAGAAGGGGGACTAAGGGGGATTTTCGAAACCCCGATCCCCCTTCGACAGAAGGGGGACAAAGGGGGATGCCGACCGCTTAATTTTCAATCCCCCTGTTTCCCCCTTTACCAAGGGGGATTGTGGGAGGAGGAATGGCCCTTCACCAGGGGGGACTGTGGGAGACCATGATCCCCTTTCTCCAGGGGATCTTGGGGCTCCCTTTCAGAGTGGAAAATCATGTGGATGACTCTATAATAAAGACATGAGTGCTCTGTTTTTAACAGGGTTCATCGGCAAAAGACTTTTAAGTTCCCTTTACCGGAAGTTTCGTTACGAAAAGATCTACCTTCTCGTAGAACCTTCAATGGTCAGGAGGGCAGAGAACGAGGTGGGGAAAATGACATTCAGAGACAGGATTGAGATCGTTGAGGGGGATATAACCATACGAAATCTCAAACTGGGACCTGAAAAGTTCAGGGAGATCACCCACCTATTCCACCTTGCTGCCATTTACGATCTCACGGTGGATTTTGAGCCCGCGTACAGGGTGAATGTTGAAGGGACCAGGAATGTTCTGGAATTTGCCGCCAATCTCCCTTCACTCGAAAAATTTCTTCCGCTACCTTACATGGGGAAGGGAGATGCACCCGTCAATCTCGTACCAGTTGACTTCGTCGTCAGGGCAACTGTTGAGCTGACGGCTCTTGATAGGTCCACGGGGAAAACCTACCATCTGACGGATCCCGAGCGCCTTACTGCAGGGGAGCTTTATAGGTTATTTTCGGTGTCAGGTTTTTCCTTGAAAATTACAAGAATCCACAGATGAGGAATTTTTAAGATGGAACTTACAAAACCCTACATAAACGGCAGATGGATAGAGACAGGGAAGACCTTCAGGTCTTTAAACCCTTCAACGGGTGAGGTTTTCCTTGAAATACACGAAGTAAGCGAGAATCTGGTGGAGGAGGCGTTTTCGTCAGCTTCTGCCTTTTACAGAAAGTGGAAGGATACCTCGTTTGACGAGAGGGAGAGTCTGCTTGCCAGTGTAAAAGATGTGCTCATTTCAAAAGGTGAGGAGATAGCGAAAATAATTGCGATGGAGCAGGGGAAACCCGTATCCGAGGCGTTTACCGTGGAAGTTCTTCCTTCTATCGACGCCCTTGATTTTTACATAAATCGTGGGAGAGTTTATCTTGATGAACTCAAGGTCAGGTACTGGCAGGTGCTTTTCAGGGACAAGAAGGGGTATTACAGGTTTGATCCTCTTGGTGTCATAGGTGTGATCTCTCCCTGGAATTACCCTTTTATCATACCCTTTCTTGACATCTTGGCCTCGGTTTTTACTGGAAATACTGTAATTTTGAAGCCATCGTCCACCACTGCGGCAATCGGGCTTACGATAGCCAATCTGTTCTACGAGGCCGGCGCTCCCCCGGGACTCGTGAGTGTCCTGACAGGCAGATCATCCGTGGGTGAGGCTGTAATAAGACATCCAGAAACGAGAGTTATCATGTTTACGGGATCAGTGGAGACGGGTAAAAGGGTAATGTCTCTTGCATCAGAGGGTCTCAAAGAGGTCGTGCTCGAGCTCGGAGGCAAGGATCCGGCTATAGTCATGGAGGATGTTGACATAGAAAGGGCCATCAGGGGTATAGTATGGGGAGCCTTTATGAATGCCGGTCAGACCTGTGCATCCATTGAGAGGGTGTATGTGCACGAGAGGATCTTCGATGTGTTTATGGACGGTATCGTTGAATTCACGCAGAAGCTTGAGGTCGGAGATCCACTTGATCCAGATACAGAGATAGGTCCCATGACCACCGAATCTCAGAGGATACTTGTTGAGGCACACATAGAAGACGCAAAGGAGAAGGGGGCCAGAGTGGTGTACGGTGGAAATAGGGTGGGGGATAGAGGGTTTTTCCTGCAACCTGCGATCCTTTCGGGTGTGAACCACGAAATGGTGATTATGAGGGATGAAACCTTCGGGCCTGTTCTCCCTGTTATGAAGTTTTCCAGTATAGACGAGGCAATTCGGCTTGCCAACGATTCCAGCTACGGCCTTACTGCCTCAATCTGGACCCGTGACCGGTCGCTCGCCAGGAGGGTCGCTGAAAGGCTTGAGACCGGGACAGTTACCATAAACGACCATGTTTTCAGCTTCGGAGAGCCAGAGGGTGCCTGGGGTGGAGTTAAGTTTTCCGGAATTGGCAGGACACACGGAAGATTCGGACTTCTGGAACTCACGAACATAAAGTTTGTAAGTGAAGACTTTAGCATCCGGGAATCCCAGCTCTGGTGGTATCCATATGATAAAGAACTCCTGTCTATCGCAAGGCTTTCGGGTCACGCAATGTACGGACATAGTAAGTTCCGTTACCTTCTCAAGATGCTCCCATTTTTCGGGAGGCTGAAGAAGACAACATCCATTGTGAATCTCCTGAAAAACTGGAGAAGATTCTTTTAAAAAGTGCCGGGGAATATCGTTATTTTCAGGCCAGGTGCCATTGGGGATACACTCCTCGATACGCCTTTAATACGCGCTCTGAAGACTAAATTCCCTGATTCGAAAATCGTCTATTTTTCAAGAAAACCTGCTATTGAAATTCTGAAATACAACAGGCGCGTCATCCCGGCTGAATTCAGTTTCAAAGATGTTATCTCTATCAGAAAGAAATTTCACCCTGAAATTTTCATGGATCTGAAGGGGAATCTTGCTTCTGCATTAGCCTCAAAACTCTCGGGTGCAAAGTTTATTTTTGCCATTGACAAAAAGAGGAAGATCAGGCACTACAATGTCCCCATCTATCCTCCATTTGGTAAAATCCATTATACGGTTTACCATAGATTGGAGTTTGGAAGGCCACTTGGTATCGATCCCATGAATGTGCCCATAGAGACAGAGTTTCCCATTCCTGTTCCGTTCGTTGAAAGGATGAAAGAGAAGCTTCAGGATGCAGGCGATTTTTTTATAGTTTCACACATAAGACTTGATCTACCACACAGATCCTGGGGAGCAGGTAAATACTGCACTTTTTTCAATCTGGTTGAAAAAAGGTTGAAACTTCCCGTTCTTTTAATAAACGACAGTCCAGGGACTCTTAGTCAGATCTTCGAATGTGCACGGTGGGTAAAGCCTGCGCCACCGACGCCGACATTGCACGATCTTGGTGCACTCATGAAGCTTGCAGGTGTATTCTTCGGCTCTGACTCCGGCCCCAAACACATCGCGGTAAGTCAGGGTACACCCACTTTTGCACTATTTTTCACCGAACTTCCAGAAGCGTGGACACCACCTTATCCTCACCACTCTTACGCCTACAAGGGCCTTCCCTGTCAACCGTGCTGGAAGAAGAAGTGCCCACTTGGTACATTTGACTGCATCCACAGCCTCACTGCTGAAGAGGTATTTGAAAAATTTGAAAAATTTTTATCAGAACTGGATGGAAACTGAGGCCCTTACAGTGTAAATGTGCCGCCCTCCCTCTTTTCTGCCCTTCAGCTCCACCTCACCCTGTGTGTGTGATAGAAACTCGTGGCTGTATCTCAAACTGTACATCAGGGAAAATCCCTTTGAAGGATACACTCCAGAAGGAGCACGATCAATGTAAGTCACTCTGCAATCTGCATTGAGCGTGCCGTGAAAGATACCGGCAATGTAATTAATTTCTCCAATAAAACCCACAGGATACGAAGGCCTCTTGAATACTCCCATTTTTATAACAGAGCCAATTACATGGAATTTTGAGTAAACCTGGTAGTACCTGTCGGATTGAATACCTGATCCCTCGATCCTCGAAAATCTGACACCTGGTGTGATCCTTTTCGATCTAACCTCCAGAACCCCCTCTTCGAACAGGTTTTTCTCCTCCATCTGATGACCTGAGATGTTTGTGTAACTACCGACGATGTTGACTCCTGTGTAGGTAGCATAAAAACTCCTCTGATGGGAGAGAACTTCGTTTAAGAATTTTAAGTTTCCCGAGTACTTAAAACTCAATCCTTTGAAGTTAAAAGAGACATCACCGGAGAGGTTTTTAATACCCCTGCTTTTCCCTGTGAAAATCACCTGTCTTTCGTAGCATCCAAGTGGATCCCTGTAAAATTTGCCACTCGTGGAATCGTAGCAAAAACTTCCATTGCCAGCTCCAACGAAGACATATCTGTAGGAAAATTCACTTTCGATGTCTTCCATAAATCTGAGTCTGGCAGAGTATCCGATATTCTTTAAAAACCCTGAAAATTCACCTGATACAGTTTGAAATATGGAGTCACCGGGGGAGATGGAAACAAGCCTGTAGCCGATACCCAGTCTATCAGTTTGAAAAGTGAGGTCAAGGCTGTTTTCCAGCCTGCCGTCGTCGAACAGACGGCGTGAAGTTTTTATTCTCAAGTATGGCTCGTAATCCACACCCCCTGAGATCTGGCTGTACGAATAGTATTTTGAAAAAAATCTTCTCAATCCGAGATACGCCCTGACATTTCCGGTAAAAAGGAAAAACTTCATCCCGTAGCGCTTCTGTGAATCTGATTCCTCGTAAAAGGTGCTGTAGAACCTTCCTTTAAGCCAGGCCTTAACGAAATGCCTTTTTCCTGTGGATGAAATCAGCAGACCGGGATTGAAATCCGCGAATCTTTTTGCAGAGATTGAGAAAAGGAAACCGCGTCCAGAGATGCCGGATAAATCGTCGCTGAGGAATTGGCCGCCTGAATCAGATTGGAAAAGCCATAATTTTCCGGATGTGTACCTCCCCGTATAATCCATGCCCAGGTAGCCATTTGTACCCGTGTAACTTGATTTGCCTGAGAGAATGTTTTCGTCGACGAAGGTCAGGTATGCACCGCTATTGAAACTGAAATCCCCGTACTTTAGCTGTGAATTCAGGAAGATTCGCCGCCTCCTTTCAGGCGGTGTTAAAAATATGTAAGGTGTGTAGTCTCCCATTCCCCTGCCGGCGAAGTAGAAAAATCCGCCTGCATCGTTAAACCTGTAGTCCCCTTCTCCCTCTCCCACATAGTTGAAACTCACGAGGTACGACCCCTTACCTTCTCCCCGGAAGACGAAGATACTGTCCACGAGGTCGTAATCCCCTTTTCCCCTTCCAGCAAACTTCCAGGATGGAACTCTTATTTTCCCCGTGGCTTTCCTTATGGAATCAATTGCCTCTTTTCCGAGATGTTTGATCCAGTAATCCTTATCGTCACTTACCTGGTCGAAATCGATCTTGAAAGAATACCATTCGCTCTTTGTGGAAAACTCAAGGGCAGTGAGGTTTTTTCTGCCAAAGGATTCTCCTGAGATGTACTCCAGCCGGAGTCTGTCTTCGGGGTTTACCTCTATTCCCGGAAGGAAGTGGAAAGTTCCAGAGACATAGTCCACGCTGAAATCACGATTTTCTCTCAGGGGTTTTTCGTTGAGGAAAGCCCTCAGGGTGCCTTCGACGATTTTCTCGTTTTCTTCCGTAATTTTTATTGGAATCGCAGGGTTTTTGATACCTGAAAAAGTTTTTATCTTCAAAGCCCCTGGCACTACTCCGCGGGCAAGTTTGAAGTGTGGCCCGAATTCCATAACTCCGCCTATCATCGGGGATGAAAAATACTCCGTTTTAAAGTTCATCTTTCCGAAACTCCAGACAAATCCACGGTAAAGATACCTCAAGAAGATCTCGCTGTAGCCTGAAAGGTTACGGGATATAATACCTGAGGGTACTTCACTGTTATCGTTGATCACTCCCTGGATACGCCCCCACTTTCCCGTCCTTCCCTCCACGCTTAACCTGATACTCTGGTTAACCTGAAGTCCGCCATCGGATCCCGTTGAAACGGAAATGCTTTTGCTACCCCGCAAATCTATACCTTCGTCGGAAATGGAAATGTCCGGAGACTCCACTGGTAAAACGGTGTCCTCCAGAGTATATAAATAGAACCAGCCGTTCTGCTGATTAAGAGTGACGAGGATGGTTATAAATAAAACGAGCATTGGAGAACAGTTTAAAACAGTGGGAAAACTATATCAAGACACATGAAGCGCAGGGATTTTTTAAGCTCGTTACTGAGCCTCATAATTTTCATTGTAAGTGGAAAACTCTTACTGGACTTCCTGGGGTTCAGATTAAAAAAATCGCATAAAATCAGGATTTTGAGAGACGAAGTAACAGAAAATCCCCGGATAAAGGAAGGTGTTATCTATTTTCGAGACAGAGATGGATTACACATCCTGTCAGGAAGGTGTACTCATCTTGGATGCATCGTTGAATTTGATGAAAAATCCGGTATTTTTAAATGCCCCTGTCACGGGAGTGAGTACGCTCTCGATGGATCTGTCATTAAAGGTCCTGCAAGAAAAAGATTGAAAAAACTTGATTACATCGTGGACGGAAATATAATATTGACGGCGGTTGATTAAGTATGGTTTTTGCAATAGTTTACATACTCGTGTACATAACGATATGGGGAGTTTTTATAGGCTCCCTTGACGATCTTTTCTCGGACATTCTTTATTTCGTATTACGCACATTTAATGGAGAAAAGGTCAGGGTCAGGCTTGAAGATCTCGATAAAGTTCCAGAAAAGAACATTGCAATATTTCTGCCGGCCTGGAAAGAGGCTGAAGTTATTGAGGACATGATAAAGCACAATGTCAATGTTCTGGCCTACAAAAATTACCACATCTTCATAGGCGTGTATCCCAATGACTTTGACACGAAGATGAAGGTGGCGAAGGTGGAGAGGCTTTATCCGCATGTACACATGGCTCAGGTTCCACACGATGGCCCCACCAACAAGGCGGATAACCTGAACTGGATTTACCAGAACATGTTGAAGTACGAGGAGGAGAACGGAATAAAATTTGACATAATTCTCATGCACGACGCAGAAGACATCATTCATCCCCTCTCTCTGAAACTGGTAAATTACCTCTCGGAGGAATACGACATGATCCAGATCCCGGTCTTTTCCCTGGAAGTTCCATTCAAAAACTTTACTGCTGGCACATATATGGACGAGTTTGCAGAGCACCACTTAAAGGAAATCTATGTCAGGAATGTTCTTGGTGGTTTCGTTCCATCAGCAGGGGTGGGGACGGCCTTTTCGAGACAAATTCTCGAAAAGCTTGCAGACAGGCACAGAAATGTTCTCTTTGACACAGAATCTCTGACCGAGGATTACATCATAGGGAAGCGCATAAAAGAGCTTGGTGGTAAGCAGGCTCTTTTGAAGAGAGCAGTGAAGGTAAAGAGGAACAGCTGGTGGCTCAAATTTTTACCCGGATGGTTGAGAAAGCATTTTGAATACAGAAGCGAATTTATAGCAACGAGAGAGTACTTTCCTTTCCAGTTCAAGGCTGCCATCAGACAGAAGTCCCGCTGGATGCTGGGCATCATTTTTCAGGGAACTGAGAAGCTCAGGTGGCGTGGTAAGTTGATCGACAAATTTTACCTTTACAAAGATAGAAAAGGTGTCTGGTCGTCCATCATCAGTTTCATGACAAACCTTCTTTTCATCTCAGGCTGGATTTATGTACTTCTTGGTAAGATACTGCACACGGGGTGGAATCTCTCGCGGTTCATACCCGGTGAGGGCATTATATGGTGGATCATATTTTTCAACACGGTCATGCTTTTTGAAAGATTACTCATGAAGATCTATGCTGTCAGCGTCATCTACGGTCTTAAACAGGGGATTTACAGTATTCTTCGAGTCCCGTGGCTGAATTTTATCAACTTTCTTGCCATATACAACGCATTAACGAAGTTTATCTGGCATAAAATTACGAAGAAGCCTCTGTCCTGGGCAAAGACAACCCACGCATTTCCCAAGACCGAACAGCTCGTTGCTTATCAAAAAAAACTTGGTGAACTTCTTGTCGAGAATCGGGTTATTACAAAAGAGCACCTCGAGTACGCACTGGAGGAGCAGAAAAAGACGAAAAGGAAGCTCGGTGAGATTCTCGTTGAAATGGGTCTCATATCCGAAGATCAGGTGGGCAGATTCCTCGCCATCCAGAGGGGACTCGAATTTTTGGAGGAACTTCCGGATAGCCTTCCTGAAGAGGCAATAGAAAAACTTGGCGGGGATTACATAGCAGAGCATTCCATTCTTCCCTTGAAAGAAACTCAAAACTACATGGAAGTGGGATTTACCGAACCTCCATCGGACGATTTTTTGAAGGAGGTTTCGGAAAAACTCGGAAAGGTCGTTATCCCGGTCATTATTCCAAGATCGGAATTCAGGGACTTCCTGACTGCGTTTGCAGAACCGGGGCTTGTGGTTCTCTCCCGTAAAATCAGGGAGAAGGGACTTGACAGGTTCGCTGAAGAAGAGGCTGAATCCGACCTATGGGAGGAGATCGAAGATTTGAAGTTTGAAGATTTTGCCGGTGTTTCCGTAAGTGATATGCTCCACGAAATTTTTGGAGTATCCAGCCAGGAGAAGCCACGAAGGAAAAAGCTGACGAAGAAAAGGATTTGATCGTCTATGAAAAATTTCATCCTTACCCTCCTCGCTACAGGATTACTGCAGGCACAGTTTACCTGGAGAGAATTCAGAATCTATTCTCCGCAGGGT
>JALSOY010000046.1 GCA_026986235.1 Caldifarciminota bacterium | reverse complement strand
CCCCCTGTATCCCCCTTTTAGCAAAGGGGATTTTGGGAAACGATGATCCCCTTTAGGGGGGACACAGGGGGATGAGATCTAAAACACAATTCCTCTGAGCCAGACGATGAAGGGGGCGAAAACCAGTGATACGATGGCCATCAACTTCAGCAGAATGTTGAGCGAGGGTCCTGCCGTATCCTTGAAAGGATCTCCCACCGTATCACCTTCAACTGATGCCTTGTGGGCGTCTGAGCCCTTGCCTCCTCTGTTCCCTGCCTCTATCCACTTTTTGGCGTTGTCCCAGGCTGCTCCTGCATTTGCCATGAATATTGCAAGAGGAACTCCCACGGCAAGGGATCCAGCGAGGAAACCTCCCAGTGATTCAAGGCCGAGAATGAATCCCACGATAAGAGGTGTAAAGAATGCCACCACTCCGGGCTTTATCATCTCTTTCAGAGCGCCACCTGTGGTGATATCAACGATTCGTGCGTAGTCAGCCTTGACTCCCTCCTTCCCTTCAAGAAGTCCCGGGATTTCTCTCCACTGACGGCGCACCTCTTCCACCACATACTGGGCGGTTCTACCTACGGCCTTCATGACGGCTGCGGAGAAGTAGAAGGGGATAACAGCACCTATAAAGATTCCTGTGATCACACGGGCATCAAGGATGTCGAGGACGAACCTCGGGATATTCAGCACATGCTGGGCATTCTGGGAGAATGCGGCAAACAGGGCAAGGGCGGTAAGGGCGGCAGATCCGATGGCGAATCCCTTACCAATTGCCGCCGTCGTATTACCCGCTGCGTCCAGTTCGTCTGTAATGGCCCTCACCTCTTTAGGAAGGTGTGCCATCTCAGCAATTCCACCTGCGTTGTCCGCCACAGGACCATATGCGTCCACCGACACGGTGATCCCGGTGATGGAGAGCATCCCGATCCCTGCGAGTGCCACGCCGTAAAAGCCACTGAGACCCGCCTTATCACCCACATAAAAGGCCACATAAATAGAAATGGCGATGGCTATAAGTGGTACCACTGTACTCATCATTCCCGTGGCAAGTCCTGCTATGATGTTGGTTGCTACACCCGTTTCAGAAGCCTCGGCAATTTCCTCGATCCTTTTACCTGTGGAGTAATATTTCGCCACATATCCAATGAGGATACCGGAAACGAGTCCGAAGAGAACTGCCCAGAAGAGAACGATACTACCCATAACTTTCTGGATAGCAATGAATGCACCGATTGCAAAGAATATGCCTGCAAATACGGTCGTTTTCAGAAGGGCACCCTGTGGGTCTGATTTTGCGCCCCGGATAAAATAGACACCAAAGATTGATGCAATAATTCCAATTGCCGCAAGGATGAAAGCGAGGTAAACGCCCTGTGGATTTCTGAGTGCTGCTGCGATGACCACTGCAGAGAGGATGGAACCCACATATGATTCGTAGAGGTCTGCACCCATGCCGGCAACATCACCGACATTGTCACCCACATTATCGGCAATAACCGCGGGGTTACGCGGATCATCCTCAGGTATCCCTGCCTCCACCTTACCCACAAGGTCTCCGCCCACATCTGCGGCCTTTGTGTAGATTCCACCACCGACTCTTGCAAAGAGTGCAACGCTTGATGCCCCCATAGAAAATCCGGCAAGTACGGTAGCGGCATCTCCGTGATTTTTGAAGATCGCCACAAATATGATGTAAAGGATCGAGAGCCCCAGGAGACCGAGACCGGCAACGGACATTCCCATAACCGTTCCGCCGTAGAATGCTACGGCAAGTGCCTCAGTGAAGCCCTTATCCTTTGCCGCGGCTGCCGTCCTCGCATTCGAACTCGTTGCGATTTTCATTCCGAAGTAACCGGCTGTAAGGGAAAGGCTCGCTCCAACGATGTAAGCAATGGCAGTGGAAAGGGCCATTTTAAATCCCAGCTGGGCACTAAGTCCGATGAGAAGAAGGATGACGACCACGACTATGAATATGCTGATGGAACGGTATTCCCTCCCGAGGAAGGCCATTGCACCTTCCTGGATGTAACCCATGATGCGGCGCATGGTCTCATTGCCCGCATCCCTGGATGTTACAAGCTTTGCCATGTAAAACGCAAACAGTATGGATATGACGCTTGCCACAACAGCAATCCAGAACGGACCCATAGTAATACCTCCCTGTTAGTTTTTTTGCGAATTTATAAAGTCCATGGCTCTGAGGGGAGACTCTCTGCGGTAAATTCTGATCCCCTCGTAACCCCGAGGGAAAACCTCGGTCCTCAAAATCTCAATTTCCTCATCAGAAAATTCTGAAAGCACATAATCTTTTAACGGGATACCATCAGGTCTCCCGATTCCTATCCTCAACCTCGGTATCTGCTCTGTACCGAGCTCTGCTATGACCGAAGCCAGCCCGTTGTGTGATCCTGCGGACCCTTTAAGCCTTAACCTCAATTTCCCGAAAGGGAGATCAGCATCGTCGAGCACCACAATAATTGAAGTGTAATCCTCGATACCATAACTCTCAACCACTTCTCTCACCGCGATACCTGACAGGTTCATAAATGTCGTGGGTTTCACCAGGACGAAGTTTTCATTTTCACCAATGAAGAACTCGCCCCTGCCCGGTCTCAGCTTAATATTCTCCCTGAAGGCGAAGTAATCTACGAAGAGCCAGCCGGCGTTGTGCCTTGTGTAAATGTACTCTCTTCCCGGGTTACCGAGACCGAATAAAAATACCCTGTCCAATTATTCAGATTCGGCTTCCTCAGAAGGTGCAGCTTCTCCGGCTGCCTCTTCTGACACCTCTTCAACGGCACCTTTTTTGGGCGCAAGTATCGACACAATAGGCGTGTCAGGTGGTTCCAGAATTTCAATGTCAGGATCAAGCTTCAGGTCCCTGACATGAATGGAATCACCAACGCCAAGGTCTGTAATGTCGATCTCGATGTGGGGTATGGATTTACTGGGCAGAACATAGATTGTGAGTTCCCTCGTGATAAAGTCCACAACTCCACCTAATTTCACACCCTTTGCCTCACCCTTGAGTACAACCGGTACGGTGAGCTCTATCTTTTCTCCTGCATAGGCGATCTGGAAGTCAACATGTATGGGTCTTCCGTAAAGAGGATCTCTCTGAATCTCTTTTATGAATACCTGCTTTTCCTCACCGTCCATCTTTAAAGTGATGAGCTGGGTCTCACCGTGGATCTCTGCGAGGAAGTGCTGGAAGTCCTTGAGGTTTATTTTAACAGGATAGTTCTCGCCGGCATGTCCGTAGATGACTCCCGGAATATAGCCACTCTTTCTGAGTTTTTTAACCCTGGAAGTACCGAACTCTTCCCGCTTCTCCACTTTCAATACTCTTGCCATTTTTTCTCTACCTCCCTGTTAGATGAATACTTGGCTGACGGATCTCTCCTCGTGGATTCTGAGGATAACATCCGCGAGTAACTCTCCAATTGATAGGGATATAGCCTTCCCGGGCCATGTATCCCTCCTGGGTAATGTGTTGGTTACCCACACCTTATCAATGGGGCTTGCGTCTATAATCTCTTTTGCACCTTTTGAAAAAACACCATGTGTTGCTATGGCACATATGTCAATTGCGCCTTTTTCTTTCAGGGCAACTGCCGCCTTTGCCAGTGTGTTTCCTGTATCAATAATGTCGTCAACGAGGACAACCCTTTTGCCACTCACCTCTCCTATGATATTTACAACTTCCGCCACATTGGGGGCAGGTCTCCTCTTGTCTATCAGGGCAAGCGGCAGGTTGCCAAGCTTTTTTGCAATCGCCCTCGCCCTCTTAACACCACCCACATCAGGGGAAACCACCACATGAGTTTCCAGGGAAAGCTGGGTAATGTACCTCCTGAATACAGGGGTGGGGAATATATTATCCACGGGCACATCAAAGAAACCCTGAATCTGCTCTGAATGTAGATCCATGGTAAGAACCCTGTTGGCTCCTGCCCTTTCGATCAAGTTTGCCACAAGCTTGGCTGATATGGGCACCCTTGGCTGATCCTTCCTGTCCTGACGGGCATAACCAAAATATGGTATGACGGCCGTAATCCTTGCCGCTGAGGCCCTTTTTGCAGCATCTATCAGAAGAAGCAGCTCCATCAGGTTGTCCGCAGGAGGTATCGTTGATTGTATGATGAATACATCGTGTCCCCGTATATTTTCCTTAATCTGAACTTTAATTTCCCCGTCGTTAAAACGGGATACCTCCACCTCCGTCGGCTCTATACCCAAAAACCTCGCAATTTCTTCTTTCAAATAGTTTGAAACATTCCCTGACAGTAACTTAATATCTCCTCTCATCATGGAAAAAATCTCCGTGGAAGTGCCTAAATTTTAATTGTTTGTTCAGGTTAAATCAATATTTGACGAATTTGATAAATCTTTTGCCTGCTCTCAACAAATAAAGACCGGGAAGAATTGTGGAAACATCCAGAAACCTGTAAGATCCCCTGAAAGCCAGAATTCTTCTGCCGTCAACTGCATATATCACAGGATCTCTTACCGGAATTTTGAACCGGATCACCCTTTTCACGACACTGTTTAAAATAATTCCTGTGTTGGTCCCACTCTCTTCATCTTCCCCCACGGATGTCTGATTTCCGTAAAACAACTCCACGAACTCGTAAATGAAACCTCCCGTTGTGTCCACATCAGCTACCTCGGTTATCCCCGTAAAGTTACCACCTCCCTGGAAAATAACC
>JALSOY010000045.1 GCA_026986235.1 Caldifarciminota bacterium | reverse complement strand
AGGCTTCGTGTCCATTCACCCTCCCTGTTCCGACTATTCTCAGAGTGTCCCTTGTGGTATCAGATCCCAGAGTTGAGTAATTGAGATACGCCCAGTAGTTACCTACGGCGAGCGGAACGGGATTATCAATGGTCCCACCACCAGGTTCTGTCGCCTGCTTACTACAGGCTGTCACAAGGACTACGGCCACAGCCAGTAGCTTTTTCATAACCTTTCACCTCCTGTCTTTATTATAATGAATTCCACCAGAAGTGGATCCCTAAACGGCTTTCTCCACACTTTCCTTCCTCTTTCTCCTGATAAATGCCTCTTTGAAACTGTTTATAAGGAATTTACGGTCAAGCGGTGTTTTCTCCGGGAGGTTATACCACCGCCTTGCTTTTGAATATATGTTCCTGATCTGATGCTCTATCGTCTTCTGTGATTTACCAAATTTTCTGGCAATCTGACTTATTGTGGCCCTTCTCAATACGATCTCCTTTAATACCTTTCTCTCGTTTGGTGATAGAACGGATCGCAGAAAACCGTTGATCGCCCACTTTCTCGGTGTATTACAAACCCTGAAAAAGATCTCTTCCCCGGATATGTACTTGACCGGACCTCCCCACATAACGACAGGAATTCTTTTAAGCTTTTCTCCTTCGTAAACAAAAACTTCATCATTTGGTTTAATGACAAACTGAATGGCGGAAATAACACTTGCAAGCCTTGCCGCTTTAAGATCATCTGACAATAAGTAACAAAACCTGTCTCCATCGATTCCTGATAGAATATTCACGAGCTCCTGTATCGAAAAGTCCTTTATTCCTATACGGTTTCTCTCAATCTCTGTACCGGGATGAACATACAGCACCTCATCCACACTCCCCTCCCCGACCGGTTTCACTTCCGGCACCCTCTTCTCGTAAAACACTATCAACACGGTCTTCATACTTCTACCTCCTGTCCTTTCTCACATTGAAAGAGTGTGGAAAACCCAATTTTTCTCGTGCAATAACTTTCATTAAACGAAAGAGTTGCAGGTGTGTATTTCTTGATGTCTCAGAAAAGAAGCGGGATTCAACGATAACTTTCCCTCTCAAATTTCCCTCCTTCCAGGTTTTGCGTATTATAAACAATTAAGTTTCATTTTGCAAATGCCAAAAATATAAAACCGTTGCAAATAAGAACAAAAAGGGGATTTTCACGAGTTGATGGAAAGGGCTTTAGATTGTTATCTCTTCTCCGTATCCTGGGATGGTTACGCTCCTCTTATGTTCCCGTAATAATGACGCGAAGGCCTCCTGCGATTCATGTTCACCGTGGACGAGGAAAAATTCAGGATTTTCAAATTTTAATGCCCAGTTCAGGAGTCCATCTCTACCTGCGTGCGATGAAAAACCGTTGATCGTATAAACTCTGGCACGGACTCTGACCTCTTCTCCGTAAATTGTGACCTTTTCTTTGCCATCTACAATATCTCTACCGAGAGTGCCTCTGGCCTGGTAACCCACAAAGACAACACTTGCCTCCTCCCTCCAGAGGTTGTGTTTCAGATGATGTTTTATCCTCCCCCCTGTACACATGCCGGATCCGGCAATTATTATGGCTCCACTTTTTATGTTGTTAATTTTTTTCGATTCTTCAACCGAACGTGTAAATTTTAAACCCGGAAACGAAAAAGGGTCCCTGTGTCTCTTTATAAGCTCTCGCGTCTCGTCATCAAAACACTCAGGATGTGCCCTGAAGATATGGGTGGCAGAAATGGCAAGCGGAGAATCGAGAAAAACCTGTACCCCCTCAGGGAGAGAACCCTCTTCGTAAAATTCACGGAGATAATACAGGATATCCTGTGCCCTCTCGAGGGCAAAGGACGGGATAATTACATTACCTCCCCTTTCAAAAGTGTCTATGATGGCTTCCCTCAGCTCCGCAACGGATTCTTCGATACTCCTGTGCTCCCTGTTTCCGTAAGTTGTTTCCATTATGACGAAGTCGGCATCCTTCATCACCGGACTGTCGGGATCTCTGACTATGGGCTTATTGTAGTTTCCCAGATCTCCGGAAAAAACGAGCTTCTTCCCATTTTCAAACTCCATCTCGATGAAAGAGGAACCAAGAATGTGACCTGCATCACGGAATGTGACTTTAACAGAATCGAATATCGTGAATGTTTCTCCATAATTAACCATCTTTGTAAAGTGCCTCAGGGTCAGGACAGCATCGCCTGAGTCGTAAAGGGGGGCCACCGGCGGAAGTCCCTTCCTCATATTCCTTTTGGATATGGAATAGGCCTCTTCTTCCTGGATCTTCGCTGCATCAATGAGCATGATGGAAGCTATATCCCGCGTTGCAGGAGTGGTTACGATCTCACCTGTAAATCCTTCTCTGACAAGGCGTGGAAGGATTCCTATGTGATCGAGGTGACCATGGGTGAGAATAATATACTCGATCTCCGCGGGATCAAAGTTGAACTCACGGTAATTCCTTTCCTCAAGTTCACGCGGTCCCTGAAAAAGGCCGGACTCGAGGAGAAACTTTCTCCCGTCAACATCAAAGAGGTACATCGAGCCCGTGACGGTTCCGGTGGCTCCGAGAAACTTAATCTTTATCAATTCCCCGCTCCCTGCCTATCAGGTCCTTCAAACTTTTGTGAGTATCCACGAGAAGGAGGGTGATCTCAGAGAAAAAGTAAAAAAAGATGAAAATGACGAATCCGTAAAAGATGGAGAATATGAAAAACGATATACCCAGTTTTGAAATACTTGCAAATCCACCCACGACAACGATTATGGAAAGTATCCATGCCAGGTAGCGGAAGATGCGTGAGATGGTTATGAGTGATGAGTACCGTTCCATAAATAAAAAGGAGCGCGCCCGGAGGGACTCGAACCCCCAACCAGCGGATTAGAAATCCGCTGCTCTATCCTGTTGAGCTACGGGCGCACTTTTGAAAGAGCGTTAATATTTTACATTTTCAAATTCCCATTTTCAATGCCGCCCTCCGGGTTTAAACTTTTACCCCAACTGTGGAGAGTAAAAATGGAATGGTCAAGAGTGGAAGAAATTGCAATAAAAAACAGCCGCTTTGATAGATTGTATTACCCCCCGGTCGAAAAAATGGGGGTCATCGTGGTTAACAATTTCCCCGAACTCGGCAGACTAACCGCCCTCAGATTCCTGGAATGGGTAATGGAAAATCCAGAAGGAGTCGTATCCCTACCCACGGGAAAGACGCCTGAATACTTCATCAAGTGGGTTAACCACTATCTCAGGACCTGGGAGACGCCAGAAACTCAAAAAGACCTCGAGAATCATGGGATAGATCCTTCAAATAAACCCGATCTTCGTGGCCTCCAGTTTGTTCAAATCGACGAATTTTACCCGATTTACCCTGACTGGGAAAACAGTTTTTATCACTATGTAACGAAATTTTACATAAAAGGCTTCGGCCTTGATCCCCACAGGGCACAGCTTATAGACGCTACAAAAATCGGGATACCCGCCGGTAAAAAGCTCGAAGAGATCTGGCCGGGCTACCAGGTTGACCTCTCCCTGAGGTACAGACATCCGGTGACAAAACTCGAAAGACTCCAGAAGAGTGTACTTGAGGCAGTTGACGAGTGGTGCACAGCCTACGAAGACAGGATAAGGGAGAAAGGAGGAATCGGTTTTTTCCTTGGTGGTATCGGACCCGACGGACACATAGCCTTCAATGTCCGTGGATCTGACCACCATTCCACGACGAGGCTTACTTACACCAATTACGAAACTCAGGCTGCCGCGGCTATGGATCTCGGCGGCATAGAGGTTGCACGGAAAAGGCCGGTCATTACCATCGGCCTTGCCACCATAACATATAATCCAGAAGCGGTTGCCATCATCTTCGCCGCAGGGGAGGCCAAGGCAAAAGTCGTTAGGGACGCCGTGGAAAACGAGCCTCACATACGCTACCCTGCAACCTCCCTCCATAAATTAAAAAATTCCCGCTTCTATATAACACTGGGAGCGGCAAGGTTACTCGAAGAAAGGCAGTACATACTCCTAAGACAGAAAAAAGAACTTTCAAAGGAAGATGTGGAAAAGGTGATCATTGACCTTGCCGTCAAAAACAGAAAGAGGATAGGAAACCTTTCTGAGTCGGATTTTAAAAATGACAGATTCGCCTCCTATGTCGTGAAAAAAATGGACAGAGACTATGAAGACCTTATCTTCAGGGTTGTCCAGTCGTTAAAGGAGAAAATTGGGGAGGGAATGGAGGTCCTCTCAAACACCACATTCCTTCATACCGCGCCCCACCACGACGACATCATGCTTGGATACCTGCCCTTTGCCGTCAGAAATATCAGAAATGCCACCAACCAGCATGTATTTGCCTACATGACCTCTGGCTTCACAGCTGTGACCAATTCCTTTGCACGGGACATGCTGCTGAAACTGAAAAGATTTATTAAAACTGAGGACTTCAAACTCATGTGGGATAAAGGCTATTTCAGACCTGATAACAGTGAAGGACGAAACCGTGATGTGTGGCAGTACCTGGACGGAATTGCTGCAAGAAGTGAATACATGAAGGAGGAGGGAACGGCAAGACGCATGGTCAGAAATATTGTGGAAAATTACAACTCCTCTACCCTCCTTGAAGTTGAAAAGAAGGCAGACGAACTCATAAGCTACTTTGAAAGCGTTTATCCTGGCAAAAAGGATCCACCGGATATACAGAGATTTAAAGGAATGATAAGAGAATGGGAGGCCGATTCCCTGTGGGGCTACCTGGGCTTCAGCTGTGAATCTGTTAAACACCTCCGACTTGGTTTTTATACCGGCGACATCTTTACAGAGGAGCCCACGGTGGAAAGGGATGTGATGCCCGTCCTCAATCTCCTCAGAGAGGTTGAGCCCGATGTTGTAACGGTTGCTCTTGATCCTGAGGGAAGCGGACCTGATACACACTATAAGGTGCTTCAGACTGTGGCAGAAGCGTTAAAGAGGTACGAAAAAGAAAGTGGAAAACACGACATAGCCGTTTATGGCTACAGAAATGTCTGGTACAGGTTCCATCCGTCCGAGGCCAACCTTTATGTCCCCGTCTCCCTCAACATGTTTGCAATACTTGAAAATTCTTTTGTCAATGCCTTCGTTTCCCAGAAAAACGCCTCATTTCCAAGTTACGAGCACGATGGCCCATTCTCAGAGCTTTCCCAGAAAATTCAGGTGGAACAGTACCAGATTCTGAAACTTCTGCTCGGCAGGGAGTTTTTCCACAGTCACAAAAGCCCCCTGATCAGGGCAACGAGAGGACTCGTATTTATGAAAAGAATGACGCTCAATGAATTCTACGCCCATGCAAGAGAGCTAAGGAGAAGTACTGAAAACCTGTAACCGGCTATTTTAGCCTGAGATCATTCGACTCCTGCAAGTTTTTTGAGGTCCCCTATATTCAGCTCACCCAGGAGGTTCTGGTACTGCTCCAGCTCCTTGATCACCCATCTCGCCAGAAGAGTGGTCCTTCTACGGTTCCATTCCTCGAGGAGCTCCGGGTAAAATCCAAGGACCCTCCTCACCTGTCTTATGGGATTCTTCCTCTTCAGGGCACTTTCCAGCCTCTTTCTCACCTTCGCATCTCTTACTTCCTTCGTGAACTTCTCCATTTCTTCGAGGATAATGCCGGGAGGAATCCCCTGAATTCCAACTATGTTTTCGAGGTTCACATATTCCTCTTCCTGAGGGCGAAAGGAAGATATTACCGTGAATCCCCCGGTTTTCAGGTTCAACAAAATTTCCCTGGTGTAAACATCCTCGACAAATTCAATCAGGAGTTCCCAGTCAACTGTAACCATATCAGACATCAAAGATAGCCACAAGGAATGTGTGATCCGAGGGCTTCTCCCAGCTTCTCGGCTCTCTATCAACATAGGAATCAACCGATTTCTCTGCGAGGGGACGGGTCGCAAGTATGTGATCGATTCTCCACCCAATATTCCTTTCAAGAGCCTTCGGAACTCTATAGTCCCAGTAAGTAAACTCTCCAGGACCGGGTCTGTGCTTTCTGAATACATCCACAAATCCCCACTCGAGGGTTTTCTGAAATTCCCGTCTGACATCGATGTGAAAGTCAACATGCTTCAGCTTCGTCTTCGGATTCGTAACATCTATTTCCGTGGGAGCCACATTTATATCACCAACCCACAGGAGAGGCTCGTCTGGAGAAAAATGACGGGAAAAGTACTCCCTCAATCTCGCAAACCATCTCAACTTGTACTCATAATCGGGGTGGTCTATTTTCTTGCCCTGTGGCACATAGGTGTTGACTACAGGAATACCCTTTATTACAACCCTTATAATCCTCGCCTCGTCCCTGGGTTCATCGTCAAATCCGTACTGAACATCCTCAATCGGGTGTTTACTTGCAACCGCCACACCACTGTAAGCCTTCTGACCCCTGTAAACCACATGGTAACCCATCTCCCTGAACGCATCAACCGGGAAAAGCTCATCCACCACCTTGGTTTCCTGAATGGCAAGTACATCTGGCTGCTCTTTTGCCACCCATCTTCTTATTATGTGCAACCTGCTCCTTATGGAGTTTGCGTTGAATGTTGCTACCTTAAACATGTCTTAATTTTAAGGCTACTTTCGGGATTTTGCCCCTTCCTTCCGCCTCCTCTCCTCCTCTGCCTCAATTGCCTGAATAAGTCTTTCAAGGTTTTCCCTGTCTTCAATCATCGTATAAAAACGCTCGTAGTCCCTTATGTTGAAAAAACTCTTTACTATGGGATCAAAGAAAACAAGCACCTGGCTCGCAACAAAAGATATGGGCTTTGAACTCTCAAGAATCACGATCGCTGGTGCAGTAAGGCGCCAGTCAACCACTTTCCTGGCAATCTTCTCAATGAGATCAGAATAATCATCCGCCATGTCCTCTCACCTTGCCGTATATTTTTATGTGCTTCATCTCAGGATCCGTAACGAATCCCTTTCCCAGAATCTCGCCGTCAGGAGTTAGTATTTTCACCTCTCTGTCCCCTTTAATCAACCTTTTCCTGGACTCGTAGATGATGTGAGATGTGTAAACCTGCGTGGAATCTCTTAGAAAAAAGATTTTCACATTACCATAGGCCTCCATGTCCTCCGTCTTCTTATAAAGTCTCCCGGAATCAGCTCGTAGAACACTCGATAACTTTTCATCAGGCCCGAAAAAGCTCACTTTAAACCTGTAAAATACTATCGTATCACCGTTTTCCCTTATGCTCATGGCCCGAAGCTTCCAGATTTTCCTGTTGAACCTGCTCTGTGTGATCTCCACCCTGTATATTTCCTGCTCTCCCCTCACAGGCAAAGAAGGCTCCGGTGTCTTCTGGTCACAACCTGAGAAGATGAGGAGGATTAAAACTGCAGCGTATCTCATTAACTTCATTTTAACAGCGGCAGGCCCGTCAGTCAAATCCAGTGGGAGAGTGTTTGAAAATTCCCCCTTCTTCAGAAGGGGGAACTAAAGGGGGATGCCTACCGCTTGAATTTCAATCCCCCTGTATCCCCCTTCTCCAAGGGGGATTTTTGAGATTTCTCTCCCTCAGCAAGGTGACTCAAGGGGGATGATAACCGAAAAATCATCCCTATCTGCAAATTAAGTTAAAAAAGAGAGATACTTTTCGAACACCCTCCTCTCAAAATTGAAAAAACAGTCATGAGTTCCTATAATAACTCCAGAATGATTAAACTCTTATTCGGGATTCACTGCCATCAACCTGTTGGCAACTTTGACCATGTCATCGAGCATGCCTACGAAAAGTCATATCTGAAATTTATCGAGGTCGTTTCAGAGTACCCTGAATTTCTCTTTTCCCTTCACATCACCGGCCCTTTGCTCGAATGGCTCCACGACAGACATCCTGAGTATGTGGAAAAAATCAAAACTCTGGTACAGAGAAAACAGGTGGAGATCCTGATAAGCGGTTTTTACGAGCCCGTTCTTGCGTCCATCCCTGAACACGATCGCATTTATCAGATACTCTATGCCAAAGAATACATGGTTAAAAAGTTTCATCAGAAACCGGACGGTCTGTGGCTCACAGAACGGGTGTGGGATCCGTCCATCGTAAAATCCCTGATCAACGCAGGAATCAGATATGTCCTGGTTGATGATTACCACTTCCTTTCCACAGGATTCGACAAATCTCAGCTACACGGATATTTCCTGACCGAGTCCGAAGGTCGTACCCTCGCCATATTCCCCATTGACGAGCGACTCAGGTATCTTACACCCTTTAGACCCGTTGAGCAAACGGTCGAATACCTGAAAACCCTTAATGATCAAAACAAAAAAGCGGCAATCATTTTTGACGATGGCGAAAAATTTGGTCTGTGGCCCGGTACCCACGATTGGGTTTACCGCAAAGGCTGGCTTAAAAATTTCATTGAAACCGTCCTCTCCCTCGATTTTGTTACCACGGACACATTTGAAAACTTTTTGAACGAAAATCCTCCACTTGGCAGGGTTTACCTTCCCACAACCTCTTACTTCGAAATGAGTGAATGGTCACTCTTCCCCGAAAAGGCCCTGAAGTTCGTTGATCTTGTGGATAACCTGAAAAAACAGGATCTCTTTGAAGACAACAAAATCTTTATCCGCGGAGGAATATGGCAGAATTTTTTAGTAAAGTACTCTGAATCAAACAGAATGCACAAAAAGATGATCTTTATATCCAGAGAGCTTGAGAAAAATTCCGTTCCAATGGAGGAGAGGGTGGATCTTCTCAGGTCCCAGTGCAATGACGCATACTGGCACGGAATATTTGGAGGATTGTATCTGCCCCATTTAAGACGCGCAAATTATTCCAGCATGCTGAAAGCTGAAAGGATACTCGCACCTGTTATTGACGAACTCGATATCGACTGTGATGGTTTCAACGAAATTTACATCAGAAATGGTAAAATTGTGGTTCAAATTAAACCTTCTTACGGCGGAGCCATCATAGAACTCTCTTCTCTGAAACAGGCCCTAAACTTTCAGGATACACTGATGAGAAGATTTGAACATTACCACAGATCCTTCAGCACCCGGGAAGTGGAAGGAAGCGATGTACATTCCATCCACGAAACGAAGAAATCCATAGACGCTCAAAAAAGAAAATACCTCGTTTACGACTGGAGCGAGAAACTTTCTCTCCTTGATCACTTCTTCGAGGGGAAACCATCTGCAGAGGACCTTCAGCTCCTCAGGTTCAGAGAACTGGGGAACTTCGTAAACCAGCTGTATTCCTACAGCATTAGAAAAAACGGGGTGATTCTGGATAGAAACGGTGGAGTTTTCAAAAACGGGAAATCAGATGTGAAAATAACGAAAAAAGTCACCGTTAAAGAGCTCGAACTTGAGGCGGAATATGAGGTCCATGGCGACTCTCAGGGAGCAATCTTTGCCGTGGAATTCAACTTCTCTCTCCCCTCTGCCACATCAAAGGAAGGCAAAATTATCGTTGACGGAAAAGTGGCCGGGAGTTTCCGCGATATCGTTGAAATCACAGGAAATACTCTGATCTTTGACGATGTGACTTTCAATACCGGTATAAGGATTAAAACCGAGAGACCTGCTGACTTTAGAATTTTTCCCGTTTTTACCATATCACAATCGGAAAGTGGCATAGAACTCGTTTATCAGGAAACAGGTATTTATGCGATTTTTGAACCTGTCGTCGGAGAATTTTCTAACATTATGACAATTTCAATACTTGGAGGATAAAATGCCGGAACTAAGGTACGATCCAATCAGACAGAGGTGGACCATAATATCCATTGAGAGGGGCAGGAGACCTCACGAGTACATTACGGGTAAAGAAGAGGTGAAAGTTGACTCCTGCCCTTTTTGCTACGGTAACGAGGACAGGACCCCACCAGAGATCTTCGCAATCTCTGATGGTCCAAGGGAACCCAACACACCGGGGTGGAAGGTAAGGGTGGTACCCAACAAATACCCTGCCCTGAGAATAGAGGGGGAACTCAGGAGGGAAGGAGTGGGACTCTTTGATGTGGTCTCAGGTATAGGTGCCCACGAGGTAATCATAGAGACACCGGATCATTTTAAAGAACTCTCCGACCAGGACCCTGAAGGAATAGTACTCGTCCTCAAGGCCTACCGTGAAAGGCTCCTTGACCTCCGTAAGGACACGAGGTTCAGATACATCCTCGTCTTCAAAAACCACGGAAAGGACGCAGGCGCATCCCTATCTCACCCACACTCCCAGCTCATTGCAACCCCAATCTTTCCTCCTGTCGTTAAGGCGGAACTGGTGAGTGCCAGAGAGTATTATTCTCGCAAAGAAAGGTGCATATTTTGTGACATTATAAAGCAGGAAATCGTATTGAGGGATCGCATCGTGTGGGAGAGTGATAAGTATGTCCTTTGGGAGCCTTTTGCCTCGTCCTTCCCCTTTGAAACATGGCTTTTCCCGAAATACCATTCCCACGACTTCGCACTTCTACCCGATGAAGAACTTTACGACCTCGCCGTTGCCCTCAAAGAGATGCTTATGAGGATAAAAATCCTTCTCAACGATCCACCCTACAACATGGTACTCCACACTGCTCCCCCACCGCACCCAAGACCGGGACACGCAGATTACTGGGAGACACTGGAGTATGACTTTCACTGGCATATCGAACTTATTCCCAGGATAACGAAAATTGCAGGATTTGAATGGGGTTCCGGCCTTCACATAAATCCCACGCCGCCGGAGGAGGCGGCAAAGTATTTGAGAGAAGTGGAAACTCTTTAAAAAGGAGGTTTTTATGTTAGGAGACCTTATTTCAGGACTCGAAAAGGAGGAACACAAGATTTTGCGGGAAACAGTTGCCCGCTTTGCAAAGGACAGGATCGCCCCCATCGCCGCCAGAATAGACGAAGAAGACTACTTCCCGGAGGACATCTTCAAAGAGATGGGTGAACTCGGATTCACCGGCATTATGATCCCCGAAGAGTACGGTGGCTTCGGGATAGATCCCCTCGCAGCAGTTATCGTTCTCGAAGAAATAGCAAAACAGAGTGCATCCGTTGCTCTTTCCCTCATGGTAACATCAGTCCTGTTCGGACACAATGTCGCATACTGGGGTAACGACGAACTCAAGAAAAAGTACCTCCCCGGTATAGCATCGGGGAAACTCATAGGCGCCTATGCCCTCACAGAGCCGGACGCAGGCTCTGACTCCGTTAGTATCAAAACAAGGGCAGAGAGGAAGGGTGACTACTTCATCGTTAACGGCCAGAAGATGTTTATCACCAACGCACCCGTTGCAGATGTGTTCTATGTATTCGTCTATACAGATCCCACAAAGAAAAAAGAAGGTATGAGCGTTCTCCTCATAGAAAAAGAGATGGAAGGTGTGACCGTCGCAAAAAAACTCGATAAAATGGGCATGAGGGGATCCCCCACAGGTCTGATTTTCTTCGAGGATGTTAAAGTACCTGTAACCAACATCATAGGTACTGAGGGTATGGGATACCCCCAGATGCTGAAGAGTCTTGAAATTGAAAGGATGGTCATCTCAGCCATTTCCACAGGCGTATCCCTCGCAGCCCTTGACTGGATGGTGAGGTACTCCAACGAGAGGAAGCAGTTCGGGAAACCCATAGGACAGTTTGAAATGATAATGAAGAAAATAGCAGATGCAGGTGCCATGCTCGATGCAGTGAGAACCTATCTGTACATGTACGCTGCCACATACAACGAGGAGAAAGACAACCGCTTTGAATCTGCATCGGTTAAATTCCTCGCTTCTGAAACAGCGGTTAAAATAACTCTCGACGCAATTCAGGTCCTCGGTGGTTACGGCTACACCAAAGAGTACCCGGTTGAAAGGTACATGAGGGATGCAAAGTTACTGGACATAGGATCAGGGACATCAGAGATAATGAGGTTCGTGGCGGCAAAGTCCCTTCTGAAGGCGGGGAGAGTTATTTAAGATCGTGGTGATAAATTTTTGAGGGCGGCGGCCTGCGGCCGCCGCCCTCAATCCGTCCCCTTATACCCTCTTACGCTATTTCCTCACTCTCCGCAGCCGGAGCTGAGAGATACTTACTCAATGCTATAATCGCCTCTATTATCATCCAGATCTCAAGAAGGAAGACGATGAGGCCAATCACAAAGAGAAGCGTATTGTGCGTCCTCGCAAACTTCTGAATGTTGAGAACCATCGCCCATCCCGTCATGAAGATCATGAAGATCATCGGTAGGGCAGTAAACCAGATGGGCTTCTTTATCCTTGCAAGATAAACCGTAGCTACAAGAAGCGCCAGACCTGCAAGTAGCTGGTTAACTGTACCGAACAGCGGCCATAGAATCAGTGCTCCCTTACCACCCTTCTGGGCAAATGCCAGGAGAAAGGCGGTGAATACTGCCAGGAAAGTCGCTACCCACCTGTTGGCCAGCGCAGGAATTCCAATATCTGTGAAGAACTCTCCAATGACATACCTCTGGATACGGGTGGCTGTATCAAGCGTGGTTCCCGCAAATGAAACCAGGAAGACTGCCATAATAGTCGTTCCTATGGCAAGTGGAATACCAAAAGAGTGCATGAGATTGGCTGATCCAATGATAACTGCGTTCAGCTTGGATCCGAGACCTGCGGCAGCCTGCCAGCTGTGATAGTGATGCTGCCATGCAGCCACACCGGTGAGAATTTCTCCAGCTTTGGTCTTGTATGCTATTCCAATGGCTGCTGCAGTAGCCACGATCACAAGCGTGGCGAGTGAACCCTCCATGAGCATGCCACCGTAACCAACAAACAGGGCGTCAGGCTCCTTGTCAATCTGCTTTGAGGATGTACCGGAACTCACAAGAGAATGGAATCCTGAGATCGCACCACACGCTATGACCACAAAAAGGAAGGGCCAGATGGGTGGAGCACCCGCTGCGTGGAAATTCGTCGCAGGTGCAACGATCTTCGGGTGGGCTACTATTGTTCCGATGAATAGAAGCGCCATTGCAATGAGAAGCTCGTGGGCATTTATGTAGTCCCTTGGCTGAAGCAGTGTCCAGACCGGAAGGGTAGAGGCAAAGAACGCATAGATGAGAAGGATAACCAGCCATGTCTCAACAGGCGTAAGTCCAAAGAGTCCTGGTAGCTTGAGTGGCCAGTAAGCCCCGATGATAACGGTTATGTACATAAGAATCACCGCTATCAGCGAAATGGTGTTCAGGTTTCCTCCCTTCCTGTAAATCATGTAACCGGCCCAGACAGCAATGGGGATCTCCATCCACACGGGGAAAACTGACTGAGGAAACATCTTGAAAAGTATTCCCATAATGAGTGCAAAGATAGCTATTACGATCCAGAGCTCGAAGAAGATAATGAGAAGGAAGAGGTATCTGGTCCTTGAATTTACCAGATTTGCCGTGAGTTCACCGATGGAAACTCCCTTATTCCTCATGGATGCCACAAGGGAGGCGAAGTCGTGGACGCCACCGAGGAAGATAGGACCGAGTGCCACCCAGAGAGCTGCAGGAACCCAGCCCCAGATGATGGCAATAGCAGGACCTACGATGGGACCAAGACCTGCAATGGATGTGAAGTGATGACCGAACAGCACCTCCTTTTTGGCCGGTAAGTAGTCAATATCATCCCGCAACTCGTGGGCTGGCGTTACCCTCTTGGGGTCCAGCTTGAAAATTTTGCTGGCCAGATACTTACCATAAGTATGGTAAGCCACAAGATATGCAGCAAATACTATAACAGCTAACACCAAGGAGTTCATCATTAAACCTCCTTTTTAAATTTTTTAACCCATCCTAACACGGATCCTGCATAATTGACCTGTCTGCCACCTCCTCCAGCTTTTTCACCCCGACCTTCTTTTCCGAAGTTTGAAGCTCGTCCTTCAGTTTCTCCGCATATTCTTTAGGTTTTTCTGATATCTTTACCTCTAATCCGTTTTTTTCAGCCTCTTCAATAACCTTCTCGGTTGGATTCTTCTTTATGACGACGATTGTCTTCTCCAGGGAAAACTTCTTTTTGACTTTACCAAGTTGCCAGACATCAAAGATTCCGAGGGCATCTCCATAGGCTATCAGGATCTTATGATCCTGCTCTTTTTTCGAGGATTTTTTAAAGAGTGCCATAAATATCACCCACCTGATTTTAAAAATTCAAACAGGGATCTGTCAAGTCCTTGCTGGAGGATGTTCGAAAAATATTTTTATTAATTTTTAGTCTTTTTTCAAAGAATAGGGGTTCTCAAAAATCCCCCTTGGAGAAGGGGGATACAGGGGGATTGAAAAATTAAACGGTAAACATCCCCCTTCTGTAGGAGTATTTTCCGAACACCCTCTCACTCAATATTATCCATTCTCTGCTATAGATACATCCTGTTAATTGCACGCATTTTGCATTAGAATTCCAGAACTACAGGGAGGTGAGTATGATTCTGTTGATACTGCTTTTAACATTCATCAACCCTGTGAGGGTTGAGTTCTCTTTGCCCTCGGATACGATAAACAAGTTTGAGCACGCTCCTGTTGGAAAGACCTTTTACCAGCCCCGTTACAAATCCTGGACATATCTCGGGCCGAGCCCCATTCACAATGAGCCCTGGTCTGGATCCGATGTAAGTGGAAGAGTTACATCAATAGCCGTTGATCCCACAGATCCCCTCACCGTTTACATCACAGCGGCACAGGGTGGCGTGTGGAAGACAACGGACGGGGGAAACACATGGACGCCCCTGACGGATGGACTATCCTCACTCGCTTCGGGATACATCGCAATAGACCCGGGAGACAACCTCACTCTTTACTACGGAACGGGTGAACTCCACTTTTGCGGAGACTGTTTTTACGGGGATGGACTCTTCAAATCCGTTGACGGAGGACAGACATGGACAAAGATTGCATCAACCACAAGTGTCGGAAGATACATTTCAAAGGTCGTCGTGGATCCCGGTGATCCAAATACCATCTTCGTGGGAAGTACATACGGTGTCGTAGTCTCGCGGGACGGAGGTAACACCTGGGATGTAACATTATCCACAAGTTACTGCAATGACATCGAGATAAATCCTTCAAATCCATCTGTTATCTACGCCAGTATATACGCCAGCGGAGTATATAAGTCCACTGACGGCGGGAATACATGGACACATCTTTCAGGTGGCTTACCCTCGTCGGGATACACAAGGGTGGAACTCGCAATCTCTCCCTCAAATCCAGACATTATTTACGCAAGTTTTGCCTCTGCCTCATACGATTTACTGGGTCTTTACAGGTCCAATGATGGCGGAAACACATGGAACCTTTTATCCGGCACACCCGACTATTTGTACCCTCAGGGTTTTTACGATCACTGCATCATCGTCGACCCCAACGATCCTGATATAGTGTATGCAGGTGGGGTGTATCCCTATGACTCTAACCACTATGGCCTTGTCATGACAACAGATGGTGGAAACACATGGGAAGACATTACACTCGCCTCCGACGGCTCAAAACTTCACCCTGACATACAGGCACTTGCCATATCCTCCGACGGTTTCCTCTGGGTGGCCACTGACGGTGGGGTCTGGAAAACCGCCAATCCCGGCGCTTCATGGGTAAATTTGAACGCCACACTGGGTATCACTCAGTTTTACACCGTGGGTTTACATCCCACAAGAAGCGATAGTATGCTCGGAGGCACCCAGGACAACGGGACACCCATTTATGATGGCTCACCGGACTGGACAGAACTTGCAAGTGGAGACGGCGGCCCCTGCATGTTTGACTGGTACGACCCCGGATACTGTTTCACCACCTATGTTAGAATGCAAAACCTCCTTAAATGGTATAACGGCAGTTATCAGGGCGAAATTACAGGTCCCTGGACAGGTGACCGGGCGAGCTGGGCCAACGGACCCCTCGTGATGGATCCGGCCAATCACAACATTATTTATGTGGGAACCTACAGGGTCTGGAAAACCACAGACTACGGCAACACCTGGACGGATATAAGCGGTGACCTGACAGGTGGATCAGGTGTACTCCTCTCCCTCGCCGTTGCCCCCTCCAACCCCGGAATAATTTACACCGGCTCTGACGACGGGCATGTTTATGTCTATAACGGTGCATGGAACGAGATAGACAACGGAACATTTGGATCAAATCCTATCACGGACATCGTTGTCAACCCTTCAAACAGCCAGGAAATCTACCTTTCGGTTGATGTCTCTTATGGATCGAGGGTTTTCAAATCCAGTGATGGAGGCGCGACCTGGAATGACCTGACGGGCACACTGCCAGCCGGTCTGAGAGGACTTTCCCTCGCTGTTGACTTCTCCACCACAACTCCACAGATTTACCTCGGTACAGATTACGGTGTTTACTTCACCGCCGACAACGGCTCTACCTGGTCCCTCCTTGACTCGGGACTCCCCAATCTTGCCATCTACGAGATCAAAATAGATACGGCAAACGACTTTGTCGTGGCTGCAACTCATGGAAGGGGGATGTGGAGAACCCAGCTCATATCAACAGGGATTGCTGATTCACCTGAATTCCCGGATATAAAACTCGGCAGCATCTCTATGGGGAAACTCATCATCCCGCCATTACAGGGAGAATACACGGTCTCCATATATTCAACCACCGGAAGATTAATCGAAAGAAAAACCGTTAGAGGTGAAACTGAATTCATCTTAAAACCTGGAATTTATTTTGTGAAAATCGATCTCTACGGCAAGGAAAAACTTTTTAAAGTAGCCGTCGTAAAGTGAAGGAGGACAGAATGAAACTCTTTATTTCTGTTGATATGGAAGGAATTTCAGGTCTTGCAAACTGGCAGGAAGCAGAGATCTCAAAACACATGGAGGGTGACCTGCTGGCTGCTATCGAGGGAGCACTTGAAGCAGGCGTTGAATACATCCTCGTTGCAGATTCACACGGAAGAGGCATGAACATCAGACCCGAAATTCTCCCCGACAATGTGGATCTCTACAGGGGTTATCCAAGACCATTTTACATGGTCGAAGGATTAACTTCTGACTTTGACCTCGCATTTTTCATAGGCTACCACGCACCAGCAGGTTTTTACACAGGCCAGATGGACCACACATTTTCCACAACACTCTACAGGGTTACGGTTAACGGAGAAGAGTTTGGAGAGGCTGAACTTAATGGACTTTTCGCAGGTTCGCATGGGGTCCCCGTTGGACTTATAACTGGCGATCGGGCACTTTTTGAATTTTCCAGAAATAAATTCCCGGAGACTACGGAGTTTGTCGTAACAAAGGAGGGAGTTTCTAAATACTCTGCAAAGCTCTACCCCGTGAGGAGAGTGAGGGAAGAAATCAGAGAAAAGGCAAAAATCGTGGCTTCAAAGGCCTCTGAACTGAAAATTTTCTCCCGTGAAAAACAGGAAGAGGGCTATACTGTCGAGATCGAACTGGTGGATACCCTGTCGGCAGATTTTGCGTCCCTGATGCCGGGAATGGAACGCCTCAGCGGAAGAAAACTGAAGTATAGAGCGAAAAGTGCGGACGAAATCCTGAAATTGATCAACTCTGTTTCAATCCTTTCATCAGCATCAAGGTTTATGAACCACTGAGCTTATCTGGCTTTCATTACCGGCTCTAACAGGCTGTTCAGATAAACTCCAAGCTGGAATTTGTACACATCTTTAAGATAGGTTCTCCGATAATCACCTCCTCCCTCG
>JALSOY010000044.1 GCA_026986235.1 Caldifarciminota bacterium | reverse complement strand
GGAGACTTCACGGGAACTACGACCATGAATCTGTATCCGGCCCGACGGAGTTCTTCCCTGAATGGACCCTCGAAGGAATTGAGATTGACATTGCAGACAAATCTGGTAATACCTTCACGCTCCCTTTTCCTGATGATGAAGTTGAGAAGCTCCTCTGCCTTCCTCTCGTCAAGTACCCTCTGAACTTTCGGACATACGGAAATGACAGAGTGTTCCGGTGGACTTCCTATGGCAAATACCACTCCATCCAGTACCTCGCCGAGTCTTTTGCAGACAGTTTCTGAGGTTTTCCTGATGAACTGGTCTAATCCCTCCTGATCCATACTCCTGCTTATCTCTTCGTATATCTTTGTCTTCTGGACAATGATGTCGTGGACAAACTTGCTCCTTGAGTCATGAAGTCTCTCTTCTGTCCGATCCTCGAAGATACCGACGAGGAAACTATCGCCTGAAACCTCACTTTCAAGGGGGTATATGTGAATGTGTAAGTACCTGTAATTATTAAGATCACTTCCAACTGCAATCCACTTTTTGATGTGCTTTGGTTTATCGAGGGTAAGGACTTTTCTGATCCTGTCTATAACCCGCCTTTTCTTATTCAATGGCCGGAGATTTTCAATGTGACCGTTTTCAAGCCTCTCGCGCTCCTCGAGAGGTATGTTAAATATTTTCAGGAAGCCATCGTTAAACTGGATAAGACGCCCATCTCTATCGAGCACCACGATACCTATTCTGTCATTCGTACCTAAAGTTTTCTCCAGAATGTCAACATTCTTCAATCGGTTGTCAAGTATGGTGTTAATCGTCCTGTTGATGATTTCGTTCTCAAACCACTCGATAAATATGATTTCCTGTGGTGAGAACTCAGCCTCCCTTTCAAAACAGAGGATTCCAACCACGAGGTCACCAAGGGCAAGTTTTCTCGTGTATTTTCTGGATTTGATGTGGGATCTGGAGGCTCCTCCACGGAGAGAGAGAAGGCTGTCCATCGCACAATCTGGATTGAGGCACTTCCTTTTATCTTCCTCAGATAGTTCCAGACCGTATTTAATGTGCAGTCTGTAAGTTCCGTCATTCATCCTTTTAACGATTAGAACGGGAATTTCGTCTGCAGGTTTACCCGTGTATCTTGTGTAAATCGGGACAAACACCAGGTTTTTCAGGCCCAGGGCTGAGGCGAATTTTTTTAAAATTTCTGTTAAAAACCGTACAGAGTCACCTCTTATACTCTTTTGGGGACTGAAATCACTTACAAGCTCCACATAAATATTCCAGAGTCTCCTTAGAGCCGAATCTTCGGATATGTCACGGATTATAATGATGTAACCGTCAGTTTCGTTTTCCATAGATCTTATCGGTGCACCGAAGACAGAAACCTCACGACCTGAAGTTGTCGTAGTTGAAAACTCCACTCTTCGGGCATCCCGGGAGAATAGCCCTTTGATCTCAGCATGGTCTTTTAAGAATTTTTCTAAAAAGTCCGGGGCATGGGTGTTTATAATCTCTGTTTCATCGGTTTTATCTCCGAGCAATTGCTTGAGAGTCTCGTTTATGTAAACTATTTTCCCCTTTTTATCGGTGATTATCGTTGCGAGGCCGAGTTTCTCGTGGATCGCGAGCATGTCCCTTACGCGGTTTTTCAGTTTCTCAACGGTGGTCTCGCGCATTTTTTCCATGACGAGTTTTCTTATCATTTTCACTGTATCAAGAGACAGATTCTCCGGATCGATGGAGGCATCAACCCCATGAAGGTGATCACTCTCTCCTGCAATTACTACAGAAAAGTTGAGTCTTCCGTCCCTTTCCCTGACCTTTTGAATCAACTCCTGATATTTCAGGAAACTTTTCCTGTCCAGTACAACAATTCCCGGTTTATTTTTCTCAATAACGATTTCCGGAGAAGATACAGTAATATTGGGGAAAATTTTCCTGACGAAGTCAGATATTTTCTTTCTGTGCTCTCCGTTTGTCGTGTCAACAGATAGTCTCAAATTTACCCACTCCCCTTATTTAGATTAGTTCTAATTTTAAATCCAATCAAAACTGTGTCAAGGGATTCTACGGAGTTAATTATAAGCCTTAAAACTGGCGGGTCAATTTCAGAAATCCTTTTAGCAGTCTATCCGAGCTGTGGGACTTCCATCTTTCCGGGTGCCACTGGACTGCAATTACTTTAAGTTCCTGATTCTCAATACCCTCAATGATTCTGTCTTTCAGAGAAAAAGCTGAAATTTTCAGGTCTTCACCGGTTTTTTTTACGCTCTCGTGGTGGTGACTGTTGACTTCGATGATCTCCTCTCCGATGATTTCGTAAAGCATGGTATCTTTCAGGATTCTGACCTTGTGGACGGTGTCACCCTTCAGGTCCGTGTGATCGGATGTCACGGCGCCGAATTCGTCTATATCCTGCCAGAGACTTCCTCTGAAGAATACATTTATCAGCTGCATACCCCGGCAGATGCCAAGGACCGGGATTCTTCTCTTCAGTGCCTTCTCAAGGGCAAGAAATTCAAACTCGTCCCGTTTATCTGAGACCTCAGAGGTGCGGATATTTTCCTCACCATAGGTTCTCGCGTTGAGGTCTCCTCCACCTGAGAGGATCAGGGCATCAATGTCAGCCACAAGGTCCTCTTTCTCACTGAGCGGTACAGACTCAGCCAGATCTTTAATCCACTCAAAATAGTTGTTATAATTACCTGTTACCTGCCATTTATCCGGTACCGTTATTCCGATTCGCATGATGCATAAATATAAATTCCCGGACCAGACCTTTCCAGCCCCGAGAAAAATTTTCATAATTGAAAATATTTTCAATCTTTTTAATTTTAGATTTAAGTCAATTGTGATAGTTGATGATTTTGCAAAGTTTCAATAAAATTTTAAAAATCTATCTTTCACAAGGAGGTAAAGAAATGAAGCTTAAGCAAAAACTGGCTGAGCTCGTCCCTCAATGGAGGGCTGAGATCACCGAAATTAGGAAAAAGTATGGGAATAAGAAGATCATGGACGACACCGTGGCACATGTCTACGGTGGTATGAGAGGCCTTAAGGCCCTCGTCTGTGATACTTCTGAAGTGTTCCCCATGGAGGGCGTGAAATTCAGAGGTTATACCATCCCTGAGGTTAGAAAACTCCTCCCAAAGGCAAAACCAGACGGTGAACCCCTGCCTGAAGGAATCTGGTACCTCCTTCTCACAGGCGAAATTCCCACAGAGGAGGATGTAAAGGAGATCACCGAAGAATTTCACAAAAGGGCAGAAGTTCCTGATTATGTATTCAAAGTCATCGATTCCCTCCCGAAGGAGACCCATCCCATGGTTCAGTTTTCCATAGGAATCCTTGCCAATGAAAACGACTCCATCTTCAGAAAGAGGTACGAGGAAGGAATGAAGAAAACGGAATACTGGGATGCCACATTCGAAGATGCACTTACGCTTCTTGCAAGACTCCCCGTAGTGGCTGCATACATATACAGAAGAACTTATAAGGGTGATACAAAACTCGATTACAGGAAGGATCTGGACTGGGCCGCCAACTTTGGACACATGCTCGGCATTGATAATGAGGAGTTCTACGAGCTTATGAGGCTCTACCTCGTCCTCCACGCTGATCACGAGGGAGGAAATGTGAGCGCTCACACAAACCTCGTGGTAAATTCAGCTCTCTCTGACCTCTTCTACTCCGTATCGGCTGCCATGAACGGACTTGCAGGACCGCTCCACGGTCTCGCAAATCAGGAGACGCTCCGCTGGATCCAGGCCCTGAGAAGTAAGTTTGGAGGTATCCCAACAAAGGAACAGCTCGAGCAGTTCGTCTGGGATACACTCAACAGCGGTCAGGTCATACCCGGATATGGCCATGCCGTTCTCAGAGTAACAGATCCGAGATACACAGCAGAAAGAGAATTCGCACTGAAATATATGCCCGATGACGAACTCTTCAAGATCGTGAGCCTCCTCTACGAGGTCGTTCCTCCAATTTTGAAACAACTTGGCAAAGTTAAAGATCCGTGGCCCAATGTGGATGCCCACTCTGGCGTACTCCTCTGGCACTACGGAGTCAAAGAGTACGACTTCTACACTGTATTCTTCGGCGTCTCAAGGGCAATGGGTCTCACGGCACAGGCGGTGATCTCAAGAGCCTACGGATTGCCCATCGAGAGACCCAAATCCATAACAACGAGATGGCTGAAAGAGAATCTCGACAAACTCCCTGACGCAGAAGCCTGATCTAATCGCATGGGAGGGGGATTTTCCCCCTCCCTCTCCTCTGATCCCTTCAATAACATTCCCTCATACCTGATTTTGGCTGAAAGGGGAAATTGCCCCTTTTGAAAATCATCAGCAAACAAATTACCCCCATAAAATTTTTCCACCCATTTTCATATTTTTTCAGTTTTACAAGGGTTACGGATAACATTATACACTCATAGTGAACTTATGTAATTGGCTAACACATCGTCCCCACTTTTAGAATAACCCTCCGGCACCTTCCCAGGCTCGTAAAAATATGTCGTAACCGATATCTCATCTAACCTCTTTATCGGAAATATCTCTATTGTCTCCGGCATACCATAATACCTCCTCAATCTCCCCCACCACATGAGATTGAAGAGGAGTTGAAGGGTAGAGTGGTGGTAAGAGGAACGGGTGGAGAGATAGAGTATGAGATGAGGAGAGGGGGTGAGGTGGAGATAGAGGTTTACGATGTGAGTGGCAGGATGGTAAGGAAGATGAGGGAGAGG
>JALSOY010000043.1 GCA_026986235.1 Caldifarciminota bacterium | reverse complement strand
AAGCTCCTCCGTTTCCTCACCAGGTACCTGGAATTCAGAGCCCTCTAAAGGTTCCTCTTTTTCGGTATCCATAGGTTCCTCAAAAAGTGGTATCTTTTCTTCCTCTACATCCGGGCTCGGGGAAAACTCCATCTTCTCTTTCTCAACTGGTGGAAATTCAGTGAGCTGTTCTTCTCCCGCAGGAGGGAATTCATCCTCTGATTTTTCCCTGGTTCCGGATTCCTGAAAGTCAATTCTCTCCTCTTCTATCGATGGGAACTCTTCTAACTCCTCGTCCGGGAATGTGAATCCTTCGGGCGATTCTGGCTTTTCGACCCTCTCTTTTTCCTCAGATTTTAATTCCTCTTCCAGACCGGTTGGAAATTCGTCTTTCTCCTCTTTAAAAAGATCCGATAGATCTTCTTCTGAACCGGTTTCTTCCATCTCTTTTAAAGTTTCCTCGCCGAGGTCCCATTTTTCCTCTTCCAGTGCGGGAAACTCCTCAAGTGAAATGTCCTCGTCCCCTTTCTCAATGCCGAGTTCCTGAATCTCCAGCTCGAGTTCTCTTGACAGATCGTCAATACCCTCTTCAGGTTCACTTTCTTCCTTCGAGGGTTTTTTAACAGGTGGTCCGAAAAAGTCCTCGTAATCTTTCACTATGTTTCTTTCAACTCCCTCCGGAACTTGCCAGATGATCTCGTATGCAACACCTTCATACTTGATTAGAGATTCAAAGGCCTCGTCCCCGATGTCAAGGCCCAGTTTACATGCAATGGGATTACCTTCAACGACGAAAATTTCCCCTTCCGTATCATCCGTTAAAATCCTAAGAAGGGCACTCTGTTTTTCAACCTTCAAAAGCCAGAGCACTTCCCTTATGCTCATTTCACCCATGGGCTGAGTACTATCGATCTTTTCGATAATCTTTGTAACGATGAGCTCAGGAGAGAGAGAATCAGGTACAAAAAGGAAGTATCTTTTATCCGGTGGGCTGGGTATCAAATCATCAGGGTGAAGATAAACGAGCTTTGAAAGAAGGTTTACATCCCTGAGCTTAAAAACGAGTTTTAAGGGATTAAATCTTCTTGTCCCCATTGTAATCACGAGAACATCAGGTGACTCCTCTTCAATTACCTCAAAGGCCTTTTCCTCCTCTCCTGCCGTTAACGCGGTGAAACCAAGTTTTTTGAATTCCTCTTCTATTGACTCAAGAAATGGGGTGTTATCACCTGTCAGCAGTATCTTTTCCATATTTAACCTCCTGTCTTTTATTTAAACTCATCCCTATTCCAAAGTCAAGAAATCCTGCAAAAGCCCCGAATTTACCGGGGCATTTCACCTTGTATTTCTCCTTAGATTTCAGGTCCCCGCTTATTTTTCCACCCTCTTCATCATTTCTTTGTCATAGGCACTCATTATATCGTGCCTCGTCAGGATACCTATACACTTCTGTCCATCTGTCGTTACCACAGGGAGGGCATCCACCCCTTCCTTTATAAAAATACTCAGGGCCTTCTGAAGTGAATCTTCTGGCGTTATATAGGGTACATTCTCTCTTAAAACATCGCCAACAATGAGTAGATCTTTAAGATCCTCCATCTCACCACCGAACACAACAGATCTAAGGTCGTCGGTGTATAGTATCCCCTTTAAACTCCCATCCTTTGTGACCACTGGGAAGCAAACAATTTTTCTCAAAGCCGCCTTCTTCAGGGCGTCTTTAACCTTCATGTCCTCGGGAATCTCGATTACATTCTTCTGTGGTGATAGTGCATCTTTAACCTTGATGTCCTCCAGAATGTCTATAATGAATTCACCTCTGTGGGCAGGCGAGTCGAATCTCGTCTGAACCTGTTCGTGGTATATGGTCCAGTCTCCGGAGATGAGAAAGGCAAGTGAAGAAGCGAGGGTGATGGGAACGAGAAGGTCGTAATTTCCAGTCATCTCTGCCACCATTACGATGGTCGATATGGGAACCTTGGCAGCAGCTGAAAAGAATGCCCCCATTCCCACCAGGATAAAAGGAGAGATGTCCGTAATCCTTGGATCTATGGCGGCAAATATCTTTCCTATCATTCCAGCAAACATTCCACCGATGACCAGTGAGGGGGCGAAGACACCACCCGAGCCCCCGGATCCAATTGTCAGGGCAGTCCCCACTATTTTCCCCAGAGAAATGAGAAACATTGTCCATATTCCAAGTTTTCCGATCATTGCAAGCTGCAACCATCCGTAGCTCGTACCTGCAACATGAGGCAAAAAGATCAGAATAATTCCAAACAATGCACCACCTATCATGGGCTTGAAAATAGCCGGTACCTTTAACTCCCTGAATTTCCTCTCGGTAAAGTAAAAAGTTTTTACATAAAGATAGGCCATTGGAATTACCGCGACACCTATGATGGCAAAGTATCCAAGGTCAAGAACATTGAATTCATACTCAGGTGTAACAAAAATGGGCTTCCATGTCGCAAAAAATCCAAATATTGCGTAGGCAACAATAGCAGAAATGATGGATGGTATCACGGCATCCGTCTCGACATCGGCACCCTTGTAAAGGACCTCAACAGAGAATAGAGCACCACCGAGAGGTGCCCGGAAAATCGAGCCTATACCTCCTCCCACACCTGCGATCAGAAGAATTCTTCTATCCCTGTCACTGAGCTTCAGTTTCGTGGCGAGATAAGATCCAAATCCTGAACCTATCTGTGCTATGGGCCCTTCCCTTCCAGCAGAGCCTCCTGACCCTATTGTGATTGCAGATGCAATAGTCTTTATAACTGGCACAACCGGCCTGACATACCCTCTGAACCTGTGGAACGCCTTGATCACAGCGTCTGTACCGTGTCCCGCTGCCTCAGGTGCAAAGCTGAATATCAAAAGCCCTGCAAGTAATCCTCCAATAGTTACCGATACGAATAAAAGAAATCTATCCCCTATCACAAGTACTGTTGCTTCACCGCCTCCCTCTCCAAGCGGAACGGGAAACCTGTAGTGTGCAAACTTTTCAATAAAGTATGTCTGAACTATTTTTATGGCATAGGTGAAAAGCAGGGAACCGAATCCTGCCACGATCCCGACGAGAACGGCAAGAACAAACCACTTGGTCACATGCGATATCCTGTAATCTCTGGAAATCTTTTTTACATCAAGCATTCCACTTCCCCCGATTTTACACTTCGTTTAATATTTTTGTTCCCGATGAGGTGCCGATTCTTGAAGCACCAGCAGAGAAAAGAGCGCAAAGTGTATAATAATTCCGTATTCCACCCGCCGCCTTGACCTTTATCTGATCCCCCACAACCTCTTTCAGTAAAGCAACATCAAAAAGAGTTGCTCCTCCGGGTCCAAATCCCGTTGATGTTTTTACGAAATCTGCACCACTATTCATCACTATCTTTGTTGCTTCGACCTTTTCATCATTACTCAAAAAACCAGTTTCTATAATGACTTTTAAAACCACCGCCTCACCTATGGCGTTTCTTACCATCTTTATGTCCCTTTCCACCTTTTTATAGTCCCTGTCCTTGAAAAATCCAATGTTCATGACCATATCGATCTCCACCGCCCCGTTTCTCACAGCGTCGTCTGCCTCGAATGCCTTAGATGCGGAACTGCTGGCACCAAGAGGAAACCCCACAACCGAACATAACGGAACTTCCCTGTTCAACTCTCTCAAATAAGGAATGAAAGATGAGTTCACACAGATAGAGGCAAAATTAAAAGGCAGAGATTCCTCAAAGAACCTTCTCACATCAGATAGAGAAGCTTCCGGCTTCAACAGTGTCTGGTCTATTATCCCCGCCGGCTCAGGAACCCACACAAAATTTTCCCTGAGCCCCTTAACCCTTACCTTTGCCCGTTCAATGTATTGCTCAACCGTTTCCATTGGGTAATGTACTTTCCAGGATTCCCAGATAAAACAGCACCGTGGGCAGGAGCAATGGCATCCAGCTGGAGATTTTCAAGCTTTTCCATGTACTCTTTTATCTTGTGAACCCGCTTCCTGTAAAGGTAGAATAATTCCTCAATGTCTTTGCTCCTGTCGGATGGATCGATACTCCCGTTAATCCTTTCAACGGCAAAGGCGCTGCCGGTGAAAAGAATTTTTTCCGCATAGACAAACAGACTCTCAGGCGTTGGTATCATTGACTCGAAAAATCTTATCGTGTTTCTACCAGTTCTTAAAACCCATTTCTCCCTCATCATTTCGAGCTTTATGTCTGATGTGTAGTTGATGATCAGATCGTAGTTCAGGTAAGATGTAATGAACTTCGCTCCGGTTAAACGATGTACGAAAACGGGAATTCCTCCAACATGCTCCCTTTCACTGTCGAGAAGTAAGACATACTTTATTTTCTCGAGAGGAATCTCCTCACTGAGAGCATCGAGAATCTCCTGTGACTTTTCAGGTGGCCCCACATTGATCAGGATGGGGCTCTCATCGTGGATGAGATAAAGGTTTACATAACTATTACCAGGGAAGTATCTGGTCGTAAACAGGTAAACATTTTCCTTTATTTGATATTTTTCCAAAGAAATCACCTCTCGGGAACCATGATTTTGGGTTTATAAGTTAACAACTGTCATGTGGAATGTCAATTGAAAAATCGAGGGTGCTCGAATAATCCCTTTTTCAGAATCGGACAGAGAGTATACTCACCGCACACCACAAAATCCCCTCGTAAGAAGGGGAATAAAAGGAGGTGCTTACATCTTAAAAAACAAGGAAAGTGGATAATCCGCTACAGAGGGTGAAGTGTGGACTCCCAGGAAAGTTATCAGGCTCATGGTCGAAATGGTTTATCCCGGACCG
>JALSOY010000042.1 GCA_026986235.1 Caldifarciminota bacterium | reverse complement strand
GCATACCTGTACATTTCGTTTAAAAACGAGGAAGAAGCCGGTGGAATAGTAAAACTTTTTAGATTTCCGGCCAAACTAAACGCCATTTACGGAAATCTTGCAAACATCGACTATTCCGGGGAAGTCGTGGAGTGCAGGCTTACAAGGAGGATCAGTTACTGGGGCGCGCCGGAGAAAAAGTTCGACATGAGGTACTTTTTCCTTGAAAACTACTACAAACTCCTCATTTACATCCCGCTTATCCTGATAATTCTCTTCCTTGCACTAACTGCTTTGAGATACCTCGTGAGGGGCCTTAAACTTACAGTAAGATCTTTAAAGAGGCACGAAGAGCCCGAGAAAAAATTCAAAAGGGCTCTCAAGGTCGTATCACAGAACACGATGGAGATGGAGTCTCCAGAGGAGACGGAAGGGCCTTCGAGGCGTAAAACTCTGAGAAAGAAGAAAAAATGACGGGTCTTTTAATTTCATTGATTATCGCAGGAGCTCCGGCAAAGAGGAAGATACCGGTTAAGATTTACAAGAGACTTCCCAGGAACCTTACGATACCTGACTCTGTTAGAATTTACATCGACTCTATAGATTACTACTGGGGAAAAGACAATGCGAAAAAGGCCAAACACTTTTTTGATAAAATCCTGAAGTACAATCCGCCACAGTACTCCTTTTATGTCAATTACGGATACATCCTCTGGGACCTCGGTAAGACGAAGGATGCCATAAGGGTTTTTGAGAAGGTTCTGAGAAAGTTCCCATACGATGAAGCAACGCTTACTGCCCTTTTTTACCTTTACGACGAGACGGGGAAGATCAGGAAGAGGAAGGAGATAGCAAGAAGGCTTATCTACATAACGGACAACGATTCATTGAGGAATGAGGCCCGCAGGTTTCTTGAACACTCAAAGTATTCCTTTTTCAAATACAGTTTATACCTCGGATCTTACTTTACCACAAGGGAAAAGTTCGTTGACGGGGACCTGAGAATCAATTTTTATCTTCCAGGATTCATGGGAGTTGAACCTCTTGTTGGCTTCAGAGTCCTGTCAGATTCCAGGTCTAGTAAGGTGGACATCTACGAGGATAACCACTGGTTTACTTATGTGGGTGCCAGAACCGGACTGTGGAATCTCGTGTCAATTTTCTTATACTACGGATACTTTAGAAGGTTCAGAATAGAAAAGCCGGTAATGGAAGGTGATAATCTTGCCCTTGTGGGATTTCTCTACAGAGAATGGCTTTATAGAGGACTTTTCTACTCCCTTTATGGGGAGGTGAACCATGAAAAGAGAACGGGTTACAATACCACCCTGACCATTGAGATGAGTGCGGGATACAGATGGAAAAGGCGGCACTTTACCCTTTCCCCATCGGTTTACTACAAATTTATTCGTGACAGAAAGAAATTCTTTTACAATAACCTCATGGAGGTGGGACCTGAGCTGGAGATCGTTTATTCGTACTGGTTTGCAATATATGCAAGATTTTTAAAGGGATTTTACTCGGGCATTGAATCTGGTGAACCCAATCCTTACGGCACGGACACTTACACCGATATAAGGATTGGTTTTTACATTGCGAGGTGAAAAATGATGTGGGTCATGTTAATCTTATTGAATGTCGTAAATCCGTCGCAGATCAGAGGAAGGGCTCTGATACTTTTTGACAACTTACAGTCACCGCGGAGTTACCACATATACCCCATGCTGGATGTTTACCATCTTGAAAATCTGCTCGGACACTTCAGGTATGTTTACTTTCACAAACCCATGGGAGATTACCAGAAGGGAGAGGTTTTCAACTACAACGCAGTTTTTTACTTTGGAACCACTGAAAATGCCTACATTCCGCCTGATTTTTTGAAGGATGTGTTGAATTTCAAAGGGCCTGTCGTGTGGTTTAAAAACAACTTCAACAACTTCCAGTCAGAACTCGGCATTAAACTGGCAAACTACTTTGGCTTCAGAATAGATTCTCTATCTTACGGCTACGATGTGGGAGGCAAGAAGGGATTTTACCGGACTGTGGAGTACAGAGGGTTCAAATTCCGTAAGTGGTTCAAAAAATACAAAAACGGAACATACGAATGGGATCCGGAAGTAGCCGTTACGAGCATTCTGAACCCCTCTATTGCGAAGGTGATCACATACATTGACTGGTGGGGATATGGAACTCCAGAGAGAAAGAGGATTCCCAACATTATTAAGTCCCGAAACATCTGGTTCGTTTCAGGATCCCCTTTTTCCTTTATTGGGGTGAGCACTCCTTACACGATTTTTTGCGATCTTATGCACGACATACTGGGACAGGATCACAGAAAACCCCCCCGTGCCCTTGTGAGACTCGAGGACATCTCTCCCATAGTGCCTGCGAAAACCCTGAAAAAGGTCGTTGATTACCTCTACTCACAGGGGGTTCCCTTCAGTATGGCGGTCATACCGATTTATAAAGATCCATACAGGAAAAAGACCATTTATCTACATCAGACTACCGATCTCGTAAAGGTTCTAAGGTACGCCGTTCAACACGGAGGTTTAATTTTCATGCATGGCACCACCCATCAGGAGGAAATCACCACCTGGCAGAAGGGAAATGTCTCCGCAGTTGGCTACGAATACTTCGATTTTGACACCAAGTCCCCGGTCCCGGGCGATAATATGATGTGGGTTTACGAAAGGATGAAAATGGGACTCAGGGAATTTGAACTCTCGGGCCTTCCTGTTGCCGGATTTGAAGTACCCCATTATGCCGCTTCCAGGCTGGATTACTTTATATTCGGGAAAATGTTTGAACTAAACTACCACAGGCCCTCACTCTATGTGGAGTCACCTGACGGTGTAATGTACGAAAACCAGTTGTTTCCCTATGTTATCTACTGGGACATCTTCGGTGAGACCCTTATCCCGGAGAACCTGGGATTTATAAGTAACTATCTTGGAGCTGTAAGGCCGCCGGATACGCTGATTCATGAAGCTAAGTACATCCTCGCTGTTAGGGATGGGATTGCGTCCTTTTTCTGGCATCCAACACTGGCTGACTATCACGATGCCGAACACTTCTACGGCATCGAATCTTTGAAAAAAGTGATAAAGAGCCTGAAGGCAATGGGATTTAAGTTCGTCAGTCCATCGGAACTCGACGAAGTAAGGGAGTATTTTGGAAGATGAAGAAGATATTTATCACATTCGGCACGAGACCTGAGGCAATAAAACTTGCGCCTGTTATAAAGGCGTTCAGAGATGATCCTGATTTTAAAACCATTGTGTGTCTCACAGGACAGCACAGGGAGATGCTGTACCAGCCCGTTGAATTCTTTGAAATTGAGCCTGACTGTGACATGAAGATAATGAGACCCAACCAGACCCTGTTTGATATTACCGTTGACAGCGTAAGAGGCTATGAGGAGGCACTTAAAAAATTTTCCCCCGATCTGCTGATCGTCCAGGGAGACACAACAACCGCGTTTACAGGGGCACTTTCAGCCTTCTTCTACAAAATTCCAGTGGGACATGTGGAGGCGGGGCTCAGGAGCCACAACAAGTTTTCCCCTTTCCCGGAAGAGATGAACAGGGTACTCATTGGAAGACTCACTGACCTTCACTTCGCACCCACAGAGGCGGCGCGCAGTAACCTTCTCAAAGAGGGAACTCCGGATGAAAGTATATTCGTGACGGGGAATACCGTGGTGGATGCCAACCTTCAGGCGATCAAAATAATAAAGGAGAAACGCCTTGACAGAGAGATAGAAATTTTTCTGAAAAGAGTGGCACCGGGGCTGATGGAAGGAGTGAAAAACGGGAAAAAGCTCATCCTTGTTACCGCACATCGTCGGGAGAGCTTTGGCGAGCCCTTCAGAAACCTCTCTAATGCCCTGAGAGACATAGCCACGAAGTTTAAAGATACCGTTGAAATCGTCTATCCTGTCCACCTGAATCCGAATGTTAGGAAACCGGTATTTGACATCCTCGGAAATCTTGAAAATCTCCACCTGATTGATCCTGTTGATTATCCAACCCTGATTTATCTTCTTGAGAAATCATACATGGTGCTCACAGATTCAGGGGGGATACAGGAGGAAGCCCCGTCCTTCGGTAAGCCCGTACTGGTCATGAGAGAGGTTACAGAGAGGATGGAAGGAGTTGAAGCTGGAATCGCCAGACTCGTGGGAACGGACAGGAAGAAGATTTTCAAAGAGACCTCCATTTTACTTGAGGATAGAAGTGCCTATGAGAAGATGGCAAAGGCGGTAAATCCTTACGGAGACGGAAAGGCTGCAATCAGGATCGTTGGGATTGTGAGAAATTTCTTTGGCATTTGAAAAAATCATTACGGAGATTTATACCCCTTCAAAATCCCCCTGGTGAAGGTGGAGCCTTCCTCACAAAATCCCCCTTGGTGAAGGGGGATACAGGGGGATTGAAAATTAAGCGGTAAGCATCCCCCTGACCCCCTTCTATCGAAGGGGGATATTTCGAACACCCCCGGGATGAGGGTGTTCGAAAAGTATTTTTTTCAACTTAATTTGCAGATAGAGATGATTTTTCGGTAATCATCCCCCTTGAGTCACCTTGCTGAGGGAGAGGAATTCTCAAAAATCCCCCTTGGAGAAGGGGGATTTAGGGGGATTGAAATTTTAAGCGGTTTGCATCCCCCTTTGTCCCCCTTCTAAAGAAGTCAACTATGAATAATTTGGGGCGGCGAGTCACGGAAAATACCCCCGTTCTCAAGAAAATAAAACAATACCCTCATTAGCTTATTGGAGGTGGATATCACCGCCCTCTTGTGACTCTTCCCTTCCCTCCGTTTCTTCATGTAATATT